>JAVEWL010000636.1:0-3670 GCA_034004565.1 FCB group bacterium
GACCCCGAACGGAACAGACACAAGCGCCAATGACGCCTGGCGACAATCCGCCGAATTTGCACTCCGTTGGCGCGAAATGATGACCATCCAGGATTTCCGATTCATCACCGACGACACGGTTACGCCTGAAATCATCGATGCGTCGAATCTGATCTGTTTTGGCAATGCCGACAATCACAAGATCATCCAACAAGTCGCGGATCAACTGCCGCTTTCGTTCGCGGGCGAGAAACTGACCGTTAATGGCGCGGAGGGAATCGATGGGGTGGGTGGCCTCGTCATGATTTACCCGAACCCGCTGAACCCGAAGCGCTACATCGTTCTCTGTTCGGGCAATCCTCGCGTGGTTGCCCCCATGGCGGCCGCCCTGCTTCAGCCCCCTCAACTGGCCGCGATCCCCCAAGAGGATCTGGTGGTCTTCAGCAAGGAAGGGAGAATGCTGGTGCAGTCGCAGCAACCAGAGCCGGACGCGGAGGGGCAAGAAGGATGGATGGCGCCCCAGCCGTGGCCGCGCGGCGCGGTGTTTGATCGCCATTGGAAACTCCCGGCTTCGGTCGAACAGATGCTAATTCCTGCCCCGGCCGCACCGGTTGAAGACGGTGCGGAAGATGGCGCGGTGGAGGCTGAGGCGGATCCCGAGGCGGAGTAGTCAACGGCCGCCAACCAGCGCGACCTGGTCTCCCCTGCCGAAGAGTGTGGTCAGGCAGCGCAGTCCGGCGGGGTCCGTGACAGTCTGGGCGGGAAGGCTCAAGAGCCGCGGCCCGTTGTGGTGTGGGCGTCCAGCCTGCGTCGCAGCAAGTGCAGGCAAGATGCCTGCACCACAAGGCTTCCGCCTCGACTGTCACGCACTCGGTCCGCCGGTGCGCGGAGCGTTTGTGTTGTTCACAAATGGGCCGTTCGATAAGATGTCGGGTTCATGTGGCGGTGCTCTCGAGCTTACCGCCCAATCAGCGATGAGGTGTGCGGTTATCGGGCGTTTGCGCGGCTGACGGGGACGGAGTCTATCCAGAGCGCAGGGTCTTTCGCGAGTGCGGCGTTCATCCCGCGGGGTGGCAAGCCGCTAATCTGGCATCTCCTCGCTGGACGCGCTTTCCGCGGAAACCGGCAGGGAGAACACGAATCCCCTCCCGCGAAATCGGCGGTGCCCCTTCCCCCGCCGCCACGCGTACCAGACTTGTGCGTCAGAACCGTACGGCGCAGCACCCGAGCGTTTTACGTGCATGCTTCTCCGGCTCGGGCCGGTCGCCGACTCCGGGGCGTTTGGCCGCGGCCGAGGCGAGCCTTGAATGCCCACGTAAAATTCGTGCTGTTACGATCGCTCGCGGCAGCCGATGTTGGTGGTGACGCATGAGGGAACGACTCGGGGCCGGCCGTCACGGGTCGATTGATAAATCGCGTCTGATTCGCTGAGGTCGTTCAGATGAGCACTATGCCACGAGGCCGCAAGATCACCCGTGCGGGGATTCGCGTAAGCGGATGGCCCCTGCCGCGCCTTGTGCTGACGTTGGGTGTCATGATCTTGACACAAAGCGCTCGACCTGCGCAGGCGGACCCCTATCCGGTGCGCTGGTTCTACCTCCAGACGAACTTCAAGGTGGGCGAACAGGCGGCGCGGGCAATCAAGCAGGTTGAGCAGGCGGCCGCCCTGGGTCTCAACGGCGTGGTTGTTGCCGATAGCAAGTTCTTCACGCTGGAGAAGTACGGCTGGGACGCGCCCGGGCACCCGTACCGGCAGAACGTCACACGGTTCGTCGAAACGTGCAAGAAACTCGGAATCGAGGTCATACCCTACCTGCCCGGCGCGTCGCGGGCGGAGTCGATTTTGGCCTACGATCCGAACATGGCGGCCGGGTATGAAGTGCGCAACTCGGTGTTTCAGGTACGAAACCGCGTGGCTGAGTTGGTGCGGGATCCAGCCGTCCAGATGGCCGACGGCGATTTCGAACTGGCCGACGGCAGCCACTTCACGGGCTGGGGACTGCAGGATCGCCCCGGCCTCGCGACCATGCCCGACGCGAAGGTGTTCAGAAGCGGCCGGCAGTCAGTGATGCTCAACCCCGCGCAGGCGGACCAAAACGGCCTGTGCCGGCTGAACCAGACCGTAAAGGTGCGGCCCCACCGACGATACAGAGTCAGTGTGTGGGTGAAAACACAAGAGCTGACGCCCGACAAAGCATTCAAATTGGAGGTTTATGGTAAACGCCCGACCGGCAAGAATCGGGCATTGACCTACGACACGTTCGACGTGCGCTCGACCCAGGGCTGGACCCAGGTGAGCACGGTGTTCAACTCGCTTCATTTCGAGAACGTGGCGATCGTCATGGGACTATGGGGCGCTCGTAGCGGGCGCGCATGGCTGGACGGTGCGGAAATGATCGAGATGGGTCCGGTGAACATCCTGCGTCGGCCGGGCTGCCCCCTCACCATCACCAGCGAGGACGGAAAGACGCTGTACCGGGAGATGTTCGACTACGAACCGGTGGTGGATCCCAAGCTGGGCTACTCCCGATTTGCGGGAACCTACGACGACGACCATCCGGCCCCGGCCATAAGAATGCGGCCCGACTTTCCCGAGGGGTCGCGGCTGTTGGTCAGCTACTACCACCCCATAATCATTCATCGAAAGCAGGTGGATTGCTGCCTGACGGAAGAAGGGGTCTACGTCGTCATCGAGCGGGCGTTCAAGCGACTCGATCAGCTGCTGGGCTCGCCGAAACGATACATGCTGGGCCAGGATGAGCTGCGTACCGGGGCGAGTTGCCACTTATGCCAGAAGGCGATGAAGACCCCGGGGCAACTGCTCGCCGACCATATTCGCCGCTATATGCGGATCGTGCAATCGGTGCGTCCCGACGCGGAGATTATCATCTGGAATGACATGTTTGATCCGGCGATGAACGCACGGAGCGAATACTATCTGCTCAACGGGCCGACGACCGGCGCCTGGGAGGGCTTGCCGAAAGACACCATCATCTGCGCCTGGGCGTTTAACAAGCGCGACGACAGTTTGCGGTTCTTCGCGGAACGGGGATTTCGGGTGATTGGAAGCGCGGACCTGGATCACGCGAACGACCCGGCCGCGGTGTCCCGGTCGTGGATCGGAAGCCTGGACGCGGTCCCCGGCGCGATGGGCCTGATGTATATGACTTGGAAAAAAGAATACGAGAAGATGTCGACCTTCGCGGAAGTTCTGAAACGACACGACGCGCCCGCGAAATCGTCCGACACCCGCAGATGATACTTCTGAAGCGAGTCAGTGGGAAGCTCCGGGCGCTGGCCCGCCACCTCGGCGCGGGAATCGAGGCACAGCGTATCCAGCGATGGAAACGGTACGAGAAGTTTCAGGCGCCGCCGTTGGACCACGATTTCCAGCGAGCGCTGTGCGATGCAGGCAGCCCGCCGCGTCGCCTGCTCGCCGAGAACGAGGCGGCCATCGCCGACGCGGAGCGGTTGGCAACCGGTCAACTGCGGGTGTTTTCCTACCAGGTCACGATGGGATCGAACGGGTTCTCCTGGCACAGTGATTTCGGGTCCGGAAAGCTGTACCCGCGCCTGCCCTATCCGCGACTCACGATTGCCCCGAACGAAGGCCACGACATCGTCGTTCCATGGGAACTTTCCCGATTGCAGTTTATTCCGACCCTGGTCCAGGCGCATGCATTGACAGGCG
>JAVEWL010000637.1:0-3658 GCA_034004565.1 FCB group bacterium
CGAAAACACGCCGCGCATTCCGCTGGGCATCGTGCCGGTCGAGGAGGACGGCAGCGCGTATTTCGAAGCCCCGATCGCCAAACAGCTCATCTTCCAGGCGCTCGACGAGAACTTCATGGCGGTCCAATCGATGCGCTCGTCGGCCTTTGTGCACCCGGGAGAGCAGTTGTCCTGCGCCGGTTGCCACGAGGGCACGCACGCCGCCGCGCAACAGAAATCCGCGCCCCTGGCCATGCGCCGCGCGCCGTCGCCCCTCGAGCCCGAGTGCGGCCCCATCGAGCCCATCAGCTACTACCGCCAGATCAAGCCCATCTTCGACAACAAGTGCCTGCCCTGCCACCGCGAGCAGCAGAAGGGCCTCCAGAACATGGACTACGAGACCCTGAAGGAGGAATACACCTTCTGGTTCTCCGGCGCGATGTTCACCGACATGACGACCGCGTACAGCGGCGTACACGGCGGCTCCCGGACGATTCCCGGCCGCTTCGGCGCGCGCGCATCGAAAATCGGGCAGGCGCTGTGGAACGACACGCATAAGGATGCCGTTTCCCCCGAAGATCGCCACCAGGTCATCCAGTGGCTCGACTGCAATTCGCTGCGGCTGGGCTCCTTCGTGCGCGAAGAGGCACAGCTCAAAGGCGAGCTCGTGTGGCCCACGATGGACGTCGATCCCGCGAACCCCGTGGGCATTGACGGCACCGAGCCGGGCCTGCGCGCCAACCTCTGGCACGAGAACTTGTACGGCCCGTTCCCGATTCTCTTCTCGGAGCACGTGCACGATCGCGTGGCGATCATGAACAAGGCCGGGGAAATCGTGTGGGAATACAACGTGCCGCATCCGCAGGACGTCTGGATGTTGCCAAACGGCAATATCCTCACGACGTATTACCAGGGCGTGCGCGAAGTCACGCGCGACAAGCAGATCGTGTGGGAATACCGCACCGAAGCGCCCAACGAGATCCCCAATTGCCAGCCGCTGCCCGACGGCAACGTGTTGATCGGCATCGTCGGGGAGTGCCGGCTCATCGAGGTCAACCGCGCGGGCGAGATCGTGCACCAGGTGCAATTGTCCACCACCGAAAGAACGCCGCACTCGCAATTCCGCATGTGCCGCAAGACGCCCGAAGACACCTATCTCGTGCCGTTCACCGCGGAGGGCGCCGTCCGCGAGTACGACCGCGACGGCAAGGTTATCCGCGAATTCCCGAAGCGCCCCACGCCCGTGTGCGCGCTGCGCCTCGAGAACGGCAACACGCTCATCAGCGCCGACGGCGCCGTCACCGAATACGACAAGGCCGACAAGGTGGTCTGGGAACTCCGTCCGCACGACATCCCCGACACGAACATCGGGATCCTCGCCGGCATTCAGCGTCTCGACAACGGCGACACCATCGTCTGCAACTGGAACACGCAGGACACCGCCGACAAGACCGGCGCGCACATCTTCCAGCTCACGGACGACAAGCGCATCGTCTGGCAGGTCACCGGAACCCAAGTCGGCCAGATCGCCCAGTGCCAACTCCTGACCGAAGATTTGTCCGCCCCGCGCCAATGGGTCCGCTGAGAGATGTGAGCAAACGGGTTGGTTGCCAAGTTACATCCCCCGCGGTTCTCGTTACCAAGTTGCACTTGGTAACGCCCGTGCCCGCGAAGTTGTACTTCGCGAACGTGCCGCTTGACGTGTGAGGCAGCCGCCCTCGGCTGCCAGTCTTAGGTTTTTGGGGCTTCTTGGCAGCCGGGGGCGGCTGCCCCACACGGCTGTGGGTGCTGGAACGTATTTGAGAGAAAGGTCACAGATTGAACGGAAGACGTATAGCCGGTCTCGCTGCCTGGTTCGCATTTGTCGTCGCGCCGTGCGCCCACGCGGCGGCGGGGTCCATGCCCTCCGCCATCGTCGCGACGAAGGACGCGCTCTACGTGGCCGAATCCGCGGCTCAATCAATTGCCGTCCTCGACCCGACAAGCGGCGCCCCCGCGCGCCGCATCGCGCTGCCGGCTCCCCCCACCGGCCTCACCCTGAACCCTGACGGCGCCACCCTCTACGTCACCGCGGGAATGCTTCACCCCATCGACCTCGCAACCGGCAACGCGACCGCACCCGTACCCGTCGGCCACACCCCCATGTCTCCGGTCATCAGTCCCGACGGCGCACGCCTGTACGTCTGCAACCGCTTCTCAAACGACGTCTCCGTAATCGACCTTGCCACTCGCACCGAAATTGCCCGAATCCCCGTGCTTCGCGAACCCGTCGCGGCAACGTTGACCCCCGACGGCCGTTCCCTCTTCGTCGCAAACCTCCTTCCCGTCGGCCCCTCCGACGGCGAGTTCATTGCGGCGGCCGTGTCCGTCATCGACACCGCCACGCACACGACCGTCGGCGTCGTCAACCTTCCCAACGGCAGTACCGGCCTGCGCGGCATCTGCGCGAGCCCCGACGGCAAGTACGTCTATGTCTCCCACATCCTGGCGCACTACCAGATGCCCACCACGCAACTCGAGCGCGGCTGGATGAACACCAACGCGGTAAGCATCCTCTCCGCCGAACAAAAGACGCTGCTCAACACCGTCCTTCTCGACGACGCCATGCGGGGCGCGGCGAATCCCTGGGCCGTGGCCTGCTCGCCGGATGGCAAATACCTCTGTGTCACACACGCCGGCACGCACGAACTCAGCGTCATCGACCGCGCCGGCCTGCACGCGAAGCTGGACAAGACGACACAAGGCGCGTACGTGTCCGAGGTTTCGGGTTACGCCGTGGACGTGTCGAACGACTTCTCCTTTCTTGCGAACCTACGCAGACGCATCAAGCTCAACGGCAACGGTCCTCGCGCGATCGCGTTCGCCGGCAATACCGCCTATATCGCGGAGCACTTCTCGGACAGCCTGTGCGCCGTAGACCTTGCTGCAAAAGACAGCCCTCCACCGCGCGGGATACCGCTGGCCAACGTAGCGCCAAGTGCCGAACGCCGCGGCGAAATGCTCTTCAACGACGCCACCCTCTGCTTCCAACACTGGCAGAGCTGCGCAAGCTGCCATCCCGACGCCCGCGTCGACGGGTTGAACTGGGATCTGCTCAACGACGGAATGGGCAACCCCAAAAACACCAGGAGCATGTTGCTCTCGCACCAGACCCCGCCCGTCATGGGCCTCGGCATCCGCGAGACCGCCGAGAAGGCCGTGCGCTCCGGCATTCGCTTCATCCAATTCGCCGAACGCCCCGAAGCCGACGCCGCGGCCATCGACGCTTACCTGAAATCCCTCAAGCCCGTCCCCGGCCCCGCCTCCTCCTCCGAAGCCGAAAAGGGCAAGGCGGTTTTTGCGCGCGCCGGTTGCGCACCCTGCCATCCCGAAGGCCTCTACACCGACCTGAAACAGTACGACGTCGGCACCACAACCGGCGTCGACGCCGGAAAGCCTACGGATACAGCCACGCTAATCGAGGTCTGGCGCACGGCGCCGTATCTCCACGACGGTCGCGCCGCCACCCTCGAAGAGCTGTTCACCAGGCACAATCCCGAAGATCGTCACGGCACGACCTCCGCGCTGACGGCAGAGGAGTTGCGGCAGTTGGTGGCATTTGTGGAATCGCTTTAGGCGGAGATTGCGGGAAGCGGGGACAGTTTCGAATGGCGCGTGCTTAATGTAACGCTGACCTCCA
>JAVEWL010000638.1:0-3658 GCA_034004565.1 FCB group bacterium
GCTGGGGGGTTAGGCTGTGTCTCTTCAGTAGGAGCCGGCTTTAGCCGGACTTCTCGGGCTTTGCTTCAGCTAAAGCAGGAGCGCAAAGCCCGGCTGAAGCCGGCTCCTGCTGTAAAGGGTAGCCTTACCCCCCGCCTGAAGGCGGGGGCAAAGGTCAAAAGCCCGCTGAAGCGGGCTAGGAGCTTTGGAAGCAAAACTGGGGAGCACTGAGCTCAGGGCCTCTAGAACTTGGCGTAAGGGTGTGAAACCGGGTACACTAATGAATCGGACCTGACGCGCAACACCGGTCCTCACTTCAAACGATTCACCCTCGGAGTTTTCCTATACATGGACGTGCGGCATATTCGTGAAGAGCGCGCCAACGCGATTACCCACGGGGTGGGCGTCGTGTTAAGCATCGCCGCATTGGTGGTGCTGGTGGTGTACGGCGCGATGCACGGCACACCGGCGCAGATCGTGTCCGGGGCCTTGTTTGGCGGCTCGCTCATTCTGCTTTACACCGCCTCGACCTGTTACCACACCTTTCAATGCCCCAAGGTCAAGCGCTGGCTTCGGCGTTTTGACCACGCGGCGATTTACATATTGATTGCGGCCTCGTACACGCCCTTCACGCTGCTGAACCTGCGCGGGGGCTGGGGCTGGACCTTGTTTGGGCTCGTGTGGGGCATTGCGGCGCTGGGAATTGTGTTCAAGTTGTTCTATACGGGCCGCTTCGAGATCCTTTCCACGCTTGCCTATATCGCGATGGGCTGGCTCATTGTCATCGCCATCAAGCCGGCCATGGCCAATGTTGAACCCGGCGGTCTCGCGCTGCTGGCGGCGGGTGGGCTGGCCTATACTGGCGGCGTCGTCTTCTACGCACTGCGCCGGATGCCGTATAACCACGCCGTCTGGCACGTGTTCGTGCTGGCGGGCAGCGTGTGCCACTTCTTCGCGATTCTCTTTTACGCCAGGCCGTAAGGCATGTTGCTGGTTCCCAAGTTGCACTTGGGAACCCGGTTGTCTTCGAAGTTGCACTTCGCACGATGACACAAAGCACATGAGGCAACCCCGCTCGTGCCGGGCTGCCTCATGTGAAAGAAGATCAAAGTACAACTTTGAAGACATGGTGCGTTCCCAAGTACAACTTGGGAACAAGCAGAAGGAGCAAGTTCTACTTCTTGCGGGGGAATCGCTTGTCGAGGACTTCGTTCCACTTCTCGATTTGGGGCACTTGCGCGAACAGCGCCGCCGTATCGCCTTCAATCGTCAGCGATTCAATCTTGTCGCCCTGGCGGATGCTGTCGACAACCTTCTGATCCTCCGGCCCAACCACTTCGCCGAACACCGTGTGCTTGCCGTTCAGCCAATCGGTCACGACATGCGTAATGAAGAACTGACTGCCGTTGGTACCGGGTCCCGCATTCGCCATCGACAGAATGCCCGGCTTGTCGTGCTTGAGGTCCGGCCGGCATTCGTCCTGGAACTGGTAGCCGGGACCGCCCGTACCGGTACCCTGCGGGCACCCGCCCTGCACCATGAAATCCGGAATCACGCGGTGGAACGTCAGCCCATCGTAATACCCCCGCGTGGCCAGGTTCGTAAAGTTCGCCACCGTCACGGGCGCCTTATCCTCAAACAAATTGATGTGGATATCGCCCTTATTGGTCTTCATAACAGCTTGCACTAATCTCAAAGCCTCCAAAGTTAAAGTCGCTCTTCATTCATAATTCATCATTCACAATTCAGAATTGATTCTACCCATCTTCGCTTCCCCCTTCTACCCGCATCGTGTAAGATGTCCGGCGGCGTGGGCGGTCCCGCCAAACAAGGGCAAGCGAAGGAAAAGACCATGAATCTGTTGATGGTAATGATGGGCACGCTGGCGGCGTCGGCCGACACGGCGTCCTTTGTGGCGGCGCAGCCGATCTGGCCGCAGGGCCGCGAGGCCGAGGTCAACGTCTACGCCGGGTTCCGCGCGATCGTCCAGGCGCCCGAGAAGGGCCCGGTGGTCCTGCGCGCAACCGGCGCCACGGTCTACCGCATCTTCGTGAACGGCGCCTTCGTGGGTTACGGTCCCGCGCGCGCCGGCAAAGGCTTCTACCGCGTCGACGAAATCGATATCACCGGGAACCTCAAGCCCGGCGCCAACGTCGTGGCCTTCGAGGTTGCCGGCTACAACAGCAACAGCTATTACCATCTCGACGACGACTCCTTCCTGCAAGCCGAAGTGTTGAGTGACGGCAAGGTGCTGGCCGCGACCGGCAGCGCGGAGGCGCCGTTCGAAGCGCACATCCTCACCGAGCGAGTGCAGAAGGTACAGCGCTACAGTTTCCAGCGGCCCGCGTCGGAGGTATACGACCTCGTGCCGGGATTTGACGCGTGGCGCAGCGACCCGGCCGTGAAGGTCGAGGCCGTGGCCTGCGCGGCGCAGCCCGGCGGCGGCCTGCTGCCGCGGCGCGTGTCGATGCCGCGCTACGACGTGCGCCAGCCGCTGATGCAGATCGCCGCGGGCGGCATCGAGACCGGCCAGCCCGTCGAGAAGCCTTGGAAAGACCGCAGCCTCACCGGCATCGGCCCGAAGCTTGCCGGCTTCCCCGAGAACGAGCTCGTGCGCATTCCGAGCCTGGAACTCCAGGGTTTCCGTTCGATGCCGAGCACGATGGAGCCGCTGGCGGTTGACGCGGACAACACCGTGGTTTTCGCGGGGAACACGTACGCGAGCTTCGATTTCGGCACGAACCTCACCGGTTTCCCCGGCGCGAAGATCACCGTGCGCAAGCCGACGCGCCTCTTCTTCACCTTCGACGAAATCCTGCTCGACAACGACGTTTCCTTCAAGCGCATGGGCAGCGTCAACATCGTCGACCTGAAACTGCCCGAGGGCGAATACACCTTCGAGGCCTTCGAGCCGTACACCATGCGCTACATGAAGCTCATCAACCTCGAGGGCGAATGCACGGTCGAGGCGATCTCGTTGCGCGAATACGTCAACTCCGAGGCGCAGGAGGCGCAGTTCTCGTGCTCCGATCCGCGAATGAACCGCATCTTTGAAGCGGCCCGCGAAACCTACCGGCAGAACGCGGTCGACGTGTTCACCGATTGCCCCTCGCGCGAGCGCGCGGGCTGGCTGTGCGACAGCTTCTTCACGGCGCGCGTCGCCTTCGACCTTTCAGGGCACACGCGCATGGAACACAACTTCATCGAGAACTACCTGGTCCCGGCGCGTTTCGAGCACCTGCCCGAGGGCATGCTGCCGATGTGCTACCCCTGCGACCATCCCGACGGCGTGTACATCCCGAACTGGGCCCTGTGGTTTGTCGTGCAGTTGCAGGAATACGCCGAGCGCAGCGGCGACCGCGCGACGGTCGATGCGCTCAAGCCGCGCGTGATGGCGCTGTTCGACTACTTCAAGAAGTACAAGAACGAGGACGGCCTCATCGAGAAACTCGACAGTTGGGTGTTCGTCGAGTGGTCGAAGGCCGCGGGGTATGTGCAGGACGTGAGCTATCCGAGCAACATGCTGTACGCGGGCGCCCTCGAGGCCGCCGGCCGGCTCTACAACATGCCCGACCTGCTGCAGGAAGCCAAGGGCGTGCGCGACACCGTGCTGCGGCAGTCGTTTGACGGGAAGTTTTTCGTCGACAACGCGGTGCGCAAGGACGGCAAGCTCGAGATC
>JAVEWL010000639.1:0-3657 GCA_034004565.1 FCB group bacterium
AGATGAAGAGCTACTCGGGGATTCCATGGGAAGTATGGGAGGGAGTTCTTTGTGTCTTTGAGCTTCAGCGGCCAACATCCTCCAACTCGGCGCGGATGGTTTCGGCGAGGGTGTTTTGGCGTTTGAGGTGAGTGGCGCAGTTGTGCAGGCCGATGGGCAAGGGAACGAGTTTTGCTTCGGGGATGCTGCGAAGGCGTTCGGCGTTGCGCGAATCGCAGTTGCAGCGCGCGCCGTAGAACACGGTCATGGGGGGACGTTGCGGCGCGGACGCGTAGAGGGCGAAGGGGTCCCAGCCGTCCTGGATGCCGGCGCGGCGCAATTGGCCCTGCATCCATGTCGCGGCGAGGGAAATGAGGGCGTTCTCGGCGTATTCGCCCGGGTATTGGGCGAGCTTCTTGATGTTGCAGTAGTTGCCGAACTGTGCGGAGAGGTCGGACCATACACCGGTGGGGAGCGGCTGGTTGAAGGAGAGGATCTTGTTGAAGCCGCATTGAGTGCCGAAGTAGACGGCGGCGCCGGCACCGGCCGACGCGCCGATGGAGACGTTGTGCCGGGAGCCGAGGGTGTCGGCGATGCGGCGGATGTCGGCCTGGTAGAAGGCGAGTCCGTCGGGCTGGCCTTGCGGGCCGACGTGATAGAGCATGCGGTAGACGTCGCGGTAAAAGACGAGGTTGTAGTCTTCGGCGACGTCGCGCAGCATCTTGCGGAACTCGAAGGCGGGCATTCCGGCGTAGAGCATGGCCGCGCCGGCGAAGGAGAAGATGGTTTTGTCGGAACCCCTGTCTTCGACCACCGCGTATTCGGGCGCGCCCGCCTTGAAGACGGATGCGGCGTCCTCTTGCTTCAACGACTCGTGCAGGTGGGGCAGGAACAGGCGTACCGCAAGACGATAGACGAAGTCTTTCAAAGCAAACCCTCTTGAGGGTGAATGCAACGGGTTAAGATTAGTCGAGCAGAGGGAAGTCTACACGAGGATTTCGGAAGGGCGCAACTGTAACCCCGAATTCCCATTCGAGGTCTTTGGGGTTCAGGGGTAGCGTTTCAAAGAAGAAGCAGAAGACCCCGAATGGGAATTCGGGGTTACATGAACAGTTTCGCCGCGGCCTGGATGGCGAGGCGGTATCCTTCGGCGCCAAAGCCGCTGATTTGTCCCACGGCGACGGGGGCGATGTGGCTGTGGTGGCGGAAGGGTTCGCGGGCGTAGACGTTGGACAGATGCACTTCGATAGTTGGGATGCCCACGGCGGCGACGGCATCTCTCAGGGCGACGCTGGTGTGGGTGTAGGCGGCGGGATTCATGATGATGACGTCGATGCGCCCGCGCGCGTTCTGGATGGCGGTGACCATCTCGCCCTCGATGTTGGACTGAAAGTTCTCGAGCTGGATGCCGAGCAAAGTGGCTTCTTCGGCGAGCATGGCGTTGATGTCGGCAAGGGTCGTTTTGCCGTAGACTTCGGGTTCGCGTGTGCCCAGCATGTTCAGGTTGGGCCCGTGGATGACCAATACCTTCATTTGATTTCCTCCTCCGCGCTCAGGGGTTCTTCTTCCGCTGGATCTGCGCGACGATGTCCGCGGCGCGCCGGCTCTCCTGCATGTAACGTTCGCCTTCGTCTTTGAGACCGTACTTGATGAATGCGTCGCCGTAACGGCTGGTGACGCTGGCGTATTCGTTCCAGATCGTGTCGGAACTGGGCCAGCGCTCGGTCGCGTTGCGGTATTCCTCGATGGCGTCGCGGTAGAACTCGATGGCTCGCCGGGAGTCTTTTTCGAGGCGGCCGCGGCGCAGGAGAGCATTGCCGTGGTAACCGCGGAACGTGGCGGTGTCCGGGCTGAGCCGGACGCATTTCTCGGACCAATTCAGCATCGACAGGACGTGTTCCTTTTCCTCGGGCGTGTCCTGCACCCGCTGGCGGAGGAACTCGCTCCACCGGAAGAGGTCCGAGGGCACCTGGGGGTTGCGGGGGTAGAGCTTGTGTGCGCGCTCGAGCTCGCTCATGCGGCGTTTGGCGCCTTCGAAGGCCGCCTGCCGGGCACGGACAGGGTCACGCACGAGCACGAGGGCGCGTTCTTGTTCCTTGGCTGTTATGGCGGCGCCGGCTTCTATGGGCCGGTATTGCGGGGAGTCCTCGGCAAGCGGCACGTAGACGGTGCCAAAGGATTCGACGGTCTTTCGGTCGGGGATGAGCAGGTCGAAGTCCGCGTAGGCCATCTTTACGTGCCTGGACGGGGGGTAATTCTTCGGATCGATGTTGGCGAGGGTCTCCGTGATGACGAAGCGGGCATTGATCTGCGGGTCTTCGCCAACGATGGCTTGGGCGGCTTGAATGCGCACGCCCGTGGCCGAAGCGAGGCCCGCAAAGGCCAGTAACACGACGAGCGCAATTTGCTGGGGAAGGCGGTTCAATTTGACGGTATCGTCGGCGCCGGTGCGGGCGAGAAACAGCCCGGCCAGCGCGAATTGCGTTGTCGCGAGGCTGGGGTTGTAGAAATTGAAGTCGACCAGGGAGTGCAGGAGGAAGGCGAGAATGCCTGCAAGCAGGCCCGTGAGGACCCAGCGGGCGCCTTTATACTGTTCGCGCAGGATTTGACGGAGTCCCCAGGCCAGGAAGAAGGCCCAGAAGCTTGTGAAGAGGAGCACGCCAAATACGCCGGTTTCGGCGAAGACTTGGACGTAGTCGTTGTGGGCGGCCTTGACGGGCGGCGTGTCGAGGTCCTGGTAGCGTGCATAGGCGGTCTGGAACGCGCCAAGGCCGACGCCGGTGAAGAAATTGGAGAGGCCCATGCGGGTTCCGGTTCGCCAGTAGGCGGCGCGCATGTGGAAGGTGGCCGGATTGGATAGATCGGAAACTTTGAGGTCCACGCCTTGTTCGACGAGCTTCGGGGCGTTCGGATCGGCCGGCGGGGCGGCCGTCACTGCCGGCACGGCGGGCGCCTGGACGGCCGGCTGCGGCAGAGCCTGGGCCGCGGCACGGTCCATCCCGGCCAGGGCGCTGGCGACGACCAGCACGAGCCCCAGTCCGGCGGCCGCGGAACGCGCCCATCCGGAGTCACCGGTGGGCCTGTGCTTGGCCCACCACAGCAGAGCAAGCCCCGCTGCCGAAGATTGCGCGAGCGCCAGCATGCCGCCACGCGAGAAGGTCAGCCAGAGGATACAGGTCGCCCCGCAAGCCACCAGCGCGAGAAACGCGACCTGGAATGCGTACCATCCTTTCCTGCGGCCCAGCACACCGACAAACAAGGCGGGCACCGCACCCATGGCGATGGGGATGAGGCCGACAATGCCTATCATCGAGCGGGTGTCGGATTGCCAGTTCGCGTCGCCCTTGATGAACCCGTAGAGCATGGGATAGAAGACGAAGAACACGCAGAAGCTGACAATCCAGATAACGAGGCCAATCGCCAGGGCCACGGCGCGCTTGCCGGAATAGGGAGAGGCGGTGCCGGGTTCGACGGCGCGTTCACGCGGAAGCCTGCGGTAGTGGCCGTAGCTGTTGACGAGTTCGCCGATGAAATAGGGAATGCCGAGGACGAGGTAGGCCGCGAGGGCGTTGGCGAACAGGAACGAACCAAAAGCACGGTTGGCATTGAGGCGGCTTGCGAGTTCGGGGGTCAGCGCGGCGGCGCCGAAGTAGCTCATGAGGAGCGTCGGGTGTTCCA
>JAVEWL010000640.1:0-3656 GCA_034004565.1 FCB group bacterium
TCAATGAAGTAACCGCCAGATCACCACAAAGGCTCAAAGAACTGCAAGAGCAATGCAACCACGAATGGGACGAATGAGACAAATCTGATCTGGTAAGGCGCGAAGGACGCAGAGAACCGGCCCCCTCCTGGTTACCAAGTGCCCGGAAAACGGGGACTTGGTAACGAGCTGGGGGCCGGTTCTTTGTGTCTTTGTGGTGACCTTGCGGTTTCTTCAATGAGAACACCCCCAAGCCCATACTGCCGGGCTTGGGGGTGCCACAAAAACTTAGGCAGGGTTAAGGCCTCGCCTATCGGGTGACTTCTTCCTCGGGGGTGTCGTCTTCGAGGGGCACTTGCGCCAGGATTTCCAGGGCTCGTTCGGCGTCGGCGGCGCGGACCTGGAGCATGACCCCTTCGGTGGGGATGGGTGTGTAGCTGGATGCGTTTTCGTTGACCACAAAGACTTCGATGCCGGCCGCCTCGAGGCGTGCGCGGACCAGGTGCGCGATGGCGTCGCCCATGAAGGAGCCGATGCTGACGGGGTCCGGCTCGCTGCTCCATGGGTAGGCCCAGCCGTGAACGAACTCGTGGGACTTGAGTTCATTGAGCACGTGTTCCTGCAAGGGGCCGGCCTCGGAGGCGCGGACGTTTTCTTCGACGTGCGCGGGGCGGCGCATGCCGGGGATGACGGTCGAAACGGCCGGATGGCTCAGGCAGAAGCGCAGAGCCAGTTCCGCGAGGTTCGATGCCGACGCGGGGCCGCTCTCGCCAACGAACGGCTTCAGCGCGTCGACGCGCTTGGCTGCTTCTTCGAGGCGGTCGCGCGTGAGCCATTCGGCGCGCCAGTCGCCCTCGTCGAACTCGTAGTCGGGCCCGAGGTGTCCGGTGAGGAGTCCCTCCTCGAAGGGCACGCGCACGATAATGCCGACGTTGCCCTCAATCGCGGCGGGCAGGAGGCTCTCCGCGGGACGTTGCTCGAAGATGTTGTAGATGACCTGGACGGTGTCGGTGCGGCCCGAATCCACGAGGCCGATGCCGCCGTAGGGATCCCAATCGTTGACCGATACGCCGAAGGCGCGGATTTTGCCTTCATCCTTCAGCTTGATGAGCGCGTCGTACCACTCGTCGAGTTGCGTGTATTCCGGCGCCCAGGCGTGAAGTTGCTGCACGTCCAGGTAGTCCGTGCGCAGCCGGCGCAGGCTTTCCTCCGTGCATTCGACAATCCAATCCGCCGGAAACGTCTCGAGAATGGAATCGCCGTCGCGCACGGGCCAGTTGTAGTTCTTGGGCGGGACCTTCGAGGCGATGACGATCTTGTCGCGCATGCCGTCGAAGGCTTCGCCGATGAGGGTTTCGCTGCGGCCTTCGCCGTAGACGTGGGCGGTGTCGTAGAAGGTGATGCCAAGGTCAAAGGCGCGGCGCAAGGCCAGAAGTGCCGCGGCATCGTCGCGCGCACCCCATTCGCCACCGATACCCCACGCCCCAAATCCTATCTCGCTGACTTCAATTCCGGTGCGGCCTAGCTTTCGATAGTTCATTTGGCGGTCCTCCGTTGACTCCATCGTAGGCCCTGCGGCGGCGCGGGTCAAGGCGGGGGAACGGACAGGATGGACGACATGGACCTTATGGACAGAGAAGACCGTTCGCTCTGTCGCAGGTGAGAAGGGGGGTGTCCATGTGGTCCATTGGCAATGAATGTGGCGCTGCGCTAAGCTGGTTGCGGCGGAGAGGGGCAACCGATGGAGGATGAATCCATGTGTCGCTTCCTGAAATTGCTCGCGGTGGTGCTGCTCGTCTGTTCCTCCGGCTGGGCCCATCGCCTGGTGCCGAACGACGGCACCCACGACGATGCCACCAGCGCGTTGAACGTCGACGACCCGGACCTGTCTCAGCTTTTCCTGCAGGAACTCGATGCCGAGAACCCGGAACTGTGGATTTCGTTTCATCACAAGCCGGGAGGTGGCATCTATTTCCAGCTTGGTCTTCCGGACCTCCCCGCGAGCGAGACGTATCGTCCTTCCGTCGCGCTGCTGGCGCCGGGATTTCCCGCCGCGCCCGGCCTGCCCTTCGACGTGCCGGAAGGCTACGGTGCGATGGTGTTCGACTCCGGCGACGCCGAGCCGGAACTCTTTGAAGAGCACTTCACGGGTACCGACTCCCTTATTCTCTTCGAAGAGACCGTCACCTCGGACGAGGACAGCGTGTTCTACCTCGTGCTCTATCATCCCGACGGGGTTCCGGGGAAAGCGTGGGTGGCCCTGGGTAAGCGCGAAGCCTTCGGGGTAACCGACATTCTAAACTTCGCGCAAACCGTTGATACCGTCCGCACCTTCCACGAAGTGGAAGACGAGCGCATGCCCCTCCTGACGCGCGTGCTGGTCCTGGTATCGCGTTTCCTCATGTTGATCCTCACCACCTTTTCCATATAGCCAAATACAAACCGCGCACGCCAGGCGTTCTCGATCGTTCATGGTTGCGTCCGTACCGCCAATCTGGGAGAATCGCGCCTCGCATTGCCACGGGCGAACGGCGCGGCTCGGACGGCCATGTCCCTGGCGGGTTAATCTACGGCGACTGACGCCATTTCCGATTTTGGATCGAGGAAGGTAATCGATTGTTAGAAGAATGGGTTCGCAGCGAAAAGGTCTACGAGGGACGGATATTCAACGTGCGCGTGGGGGAGGCCCGCCTGGATGACGGGCTGATCGCTCCGCGCGAGATAGTCGAGCATACCGGCGGCGTGGGCATCGTGCCGGTGGTGGACGGCACGGTCATTCTGGTGAAGCAATTCCGTATCGCCGTGGGCATGGAGATTATCGAGGTGCCCGCGGGGCGGCTGGAAGAGGGCGAGTCGCCGGAGTATCGCGCGGCGTGCGAATTGGAAGAGGAAACCGGCTATCGCGCGGGGCGGCTGGTAAAGGTGTCGGAGTGCTACCCATCGCCCGGCTTCACGAACCAGCTCGACCACATCTACCTTGCCTTCGATCTGGAGCCCTGCGAGGCGCGGCCCGAATTCGACGAGCGCATCGAGTTGGTGCGCGTGCCGCTCGAGGAAATTGACGCGCTGCTGGCCGGCAACACCCTGCGCGATGCGAAGACCATCATCGGTCTGCGGGAACTGCAGGTCTATCTCGAGCGGAACAGCGCGTAAGGCGAGAAGCCGGTTTTCCGTCTCGTGCCACAGCCGCCGACGCGCTCACCGTCGTCATGCGCAAGGATAAAGGCCGGGAGCCGGGGAAGCCATGTCACGCCGCTTGGAGGGGGCGCCCGAAACGCTCACGCGCCGGCGGTCTCGTTCTCACCCTGGTGTTGTGTGAGCTTCATGAACGCATCCTCGAGCAGGATCTCCTCCTCGCGAAGCGTGAGAATCCGGAACCCGTTTTGCACCAGGCATTCCGCGACAAAACCGTGGTCCGCGGCATCGGGCACCAGTTCAAGCGCGATATGCCCGTCTTCGATCGCGCACCCGGCGACTTCGCTTCGCTTCGACAGCAGCGCGGCGGCCTCTTCGCCGCGTTCCGCGAGCCGCACCTCGATGCGCCGCACCGTGCGCGCCATTTCGAGCGCGGCGTTGATGGTGCCCGAGTAGATAAGCTTCCCCCGATCGATGATGGCGATTTTGTTGCACAACTGCCGCAGCTCCGACAGGATGTGCGACGAGATCAGCACCGTCTT
>JAVEWL010000641.1:0-3650 GCA_034004565.1 FCB group bacterium
CCCTTCGTAATCGTACTCGTAATCGTTCTCGTACTCGGATTAAGAAACCGCCGATTACGATTACGAGTACGATTACGAAGGGGAATAATCGATTACGAGCACGAGTACGAGCACGAGCACGAAAAAGACGGCCGTTCCTGGAAATGGCGGATGAACCAGCCGGCTTAATGGCTTGGGGGTGCGGGTTTGCCAAGGACCACAAGGACAGCAAAGACCCATAAGCCCTCACCCCAACCCTCTCCCAAGGGGAGAGGGGGGAAGACTCCAGCAGGTCGCAGCACATGGGCAGATGCGCAGTCAGTCTTGTGCTATTTCGGCTTTGTCATGTGAGGTCGACTATGAGATCTTGCTCTACTGCGAGCGTTACGTCATTGCCCAGTGCAATTTCGATGCGGTGGCCGTCACGGGCGAAACTTGCGGGAACGGGCTGACCCGCCAGGGTTACCGTTGTGCGCGTGGGCGGGGTGTCGCCGGGGAATTCGAGCGCAAGCGTACGGAGGCGGAGTTGGCCGTGGCGCATCGTCAGCGTGCTGCGCTGCGTACCTCCTTCGCGGGTCTGCGCATACGTACCCCAGCCCTCGGCGGCGGTGAAGGGGGCGCGGAAGTTTTCGGGGCTGAGGCGCGGGGCGAAGCCGATATGGCCCTTGGGGCCGTGGTATTCGTAGCCGCAGGCGGCGAGGAAGGCGCCGTAGCTGGCCATCGCGCGGGAATAGTGGTCGCTGCATTCGATTTCGTTGTAGGGGTTGCGCAGGCGCGGGTGGTAGCGGTCGTGGATGGCGCGTTCGACGGCGAGGCCTTCCTGGACGAGGCCTTCCCAGATCATGTGGCCGGCGACCTGGTGCTCGAAGCCGCTCATGCACTCGTTGAAGTAGCCGGATACCCCTTCTCTATCCCAGGCTTCGCGGTGTCCACCTTTGGGCCAGGTGCACATGATGAGGCCGCCGTCGCCCGCGAGCGCGTAGGGGCGCCCTTTCTTGTACACCTCCTTGAATGGGCCGACATCGGGCGTGAAGTTGTAGCGCCAGAGGGCGTGGAGGGCCTTGCGGGTGGGCTCCTCGGCATAGAGACGGCCAAGGCCGACCTGGAAGGCCCAGCTCTGCCCGAAGACCTGGTCGATGTGGCAGCCATCCCCCACTCCGATCGCGTCCGCATGGGCGGGGTCCAGCTTCTGGAAGAAATATTCGCCGTTGAAGAGTTCGCCGACGAGTCTGGCGGCGCCCTTCTCGCGGATGGCGAGGGTGGTGGCCGCGAATTCGGCGTCGTTCATCTCGATGGCCATGAGTTCGCCCGCTCGCAATGCGGCGAGGTACAGCGAGACTAGCCACGGCACCTGGCCGAACCAATCGGCATCGAGCGTGTTGGGTTGCGCGCCTTCGATGATGCCGTCGGCGTTGCCGTCCTTGTCGATGAGGTATTGCAGTCCCTTCTTGATACGCGGCCAGTTGCGCTCGAGGAATCCGCGGTCCGCCGACATCTGGTGTTCGCGATAGGCACGCAGCACGGTGCCGGCTTGGCCGTCGTCCGCACCGGTCCGGGCGAATTCACCGCGATAGGCGATAAGGCCCGTCTTCTCGTCGAAGGAGAGGCCGAAATCGACGCGTTCGCGCGTGTCGCGCTCGAGCTCGGGGAAGACTCGGCCCACCGCGTGTGCATAGTGCCAGACGTGCGTGCAGGTGCCCTGGCAACAGCCGACGCCTTCCCAGCCGTAGAATCTGCCGTCGGCAAAGCGGAATGCCGTCGACGTGGCGAGCGTGGAGGTGTTGGCGAAGGTTCGGTCGAGGAACCAGTATGGCAGCGTCGAGTCGTACCAGGTGTCGCGCCAGCGGCGGGTGTCGCCGGCGAGGCGGTCGAAGTTGGCGGCGAGATGTTCGGCGACATTCTGCGCGGCGGCGAAGCGCTTGGCGTAGTGGCGCCCTACGGGTTCGGTAAAGGGCGTCAGGTTGAGGTTGGGGAAATGCCACGCGAAGGCGAAGTTCACCGTGGCCTCCGCGCCGGGTGCAAGCTCGACGGTGCGCAACAGTGCGCCCGTGGGCGTGCCGCTGAAGGGCGTCTCAACCTCGGGCGCGCCGGATGCTTCGAGTGCGGCGAAGACGGCCTCGGGTGTGGCGGATTCCGGCAGCGATGCCGCGAAGCGGTCCGCAGGGGCCTGCCCCAACAGGACGAGTCCCATCGTCCCGAAATCGCCCTGCTGCTCGAGGGGACCCGCGGCCTGAGCGGAGCGGTCGCTGAACACAATGTGGTCGATGCCGATATTGCCCCAGCCGCCCGTGTGCGCGTCGACGATCTGGATCTGCGCGGTCTTACCTTGCAGGTTCGCCACGCCCCAGGTGCAGGGCGAGAGCTTGTTGTCGTTCTTGCCCGTCGCGGAGCGAACCACTTGGCCGTCCACCAGCAGATTGACGCAGGTTTCGCCGCCGTGGTTCCCGCCGCCGATGAGGAGGTTAATGCAGTTGCGTTCGACCGTGAACGGCGCACTCGTCAAGGTGCCGATGTGGGCATCGGGGTCCGTCACGCCGTCCATCTGCCGCGTGTTGTGCGTATTGACCAATCGCGATCCCTGCGCGCCGACCTCGCCCTGATACGCGGGCATCTTTGAAGCTTCGACGGGACCCGGTCCGAAGGCGGTTCCGGTGACGGTCCAGCCTTCGTAGGAGTCCTTCTCGAAGTCCTCGAACACGATGTCCGGCCGCTCGGTCGACGCTGTCCCGTCGGCCGGTGGTGCGGCACTGCAACCCAGAAAGGTGAAACCCTCGGCCTGTGCAACCCGGTTTCGAAGCAAGCCGGGACGAATCGTTTTCGTTTGAAGGCAGACCGGGTTTTCCATCCACCCCGCGAGGTCCACGCTGATCGCTCTCGCCCCGGTGTTGCGCAGGGTGAACGACATCACCGTCGCCGGCAGCGCCGAATCGTCGGCATTCAACGGAATAAACGGCGAAAACGCATCCAAGTCGACTTCAACGGACGCCGCCTCGTCGCGGTACCGCACCTGTCCCACCGGATAGGCGCCCAGGAAGGCCACATCCTTGAATCCGCTTTGGTCGAGTGCGCGCACCTGCACGTCGTCGCCGCACCGAACGCGAATGGCAAAGCCCTGCTTAAAGGGCGAGATTGGCTCCAGTGGCTTAACGTAGAGCTCGCCCGTAGTGCCGCACCCCCCCACGCCCGAGCTGTATTGATTGAATACATCCCAGAGCCAGAGCCGGCCGTCCCCCGCAAGGTACACCTGCCCCGCGCAGATTCCGCCAACGGGCATCCCGATGTATTTCAACTCGTCGCCGCGACGCCAGGCGGGCTCGCCGCGCTCGAACAGGGACGACACCCAGGCGGGATCGAGTTTTTTGTCCGCCGGAATCAGGCGTTCGAAGTCTTCGGAGGAGAAGGGGCCGGCCATTACGGGACGCCAGGAACCAAGCATGCTCGCCGCCGCGGCCGAGGCTGCCGCGAGCTTGAGGAATTCGCGCCGATCAACGCCGCACCCGCTGCCGCAGCACTTCTTCGACTCCGCTTCGCTCATGGGTTTTGCCTTTCAATAGTAGCGACTCGGTTATGGGCAATGCGCCAGTATAGGGTCACGGCGGAGGGGTTCACAAGGAGAGCAATTGCTTGCGGCCAGGCGGGGCGAGGAACGAGCAACGCTTATAAACGGTGGC
>JAVEWL010000642.1:0-3646 GCA_034004565.1 FCB group bacterium
TTCCGATCTAAGTATGGGAGCTATGAAATGCCCATTGCGTGTTGATTCATCGGGATTGTTGGCTTGGTCGGAAAGCAGGGACAGTTTCCACTTTTGGCTGGCGGGACTGGTTGACTGTTGGGGCGGAAGGGAGGCTGGGGGCTCCGCAGGTGGGTCTTGGCTCATCAAAAGTGGAACAGTCCCTGTTTTCCGTCCACATGGTCGCGAGGGTGCTGCGTTCGGGCACACCCATCCCCCATTCGTGTCATTCGGGGTGGCCGTTCTCTTGCAGTTCTTTGAGTCTTTGTGCCTTGGTGGTGATCTTAGTCCTCTGCCAATCCTGTGAAGAGAAGTGCGTCCGGCGGGCAACTAACTCCGGCGGCGGTGGGAGTGGCTCAGGGCCTGGCGTATCTTGCGCGTAAGCGCGTCGGGAGTGAATGGTTTTTGCAGGAACGGCATTTCCTGGCCGAGGATGCCGTGGCGCACGACGGCTTCGCCGCTGTAGCCGGACATGAACAGCACCTTGATCTCGGGCCGGCATTCGTTCACGGCCTGGGCCAGTTCGCGCCCGCTCATCTGCGGCATCACCACGTCCGTCAGCATGACGTGAATGGTGTCCTCGTGCTCCTGGCAGATGTTGAGCGCTTCGTTGCCGCTCGCCGCCTGCAACACGGTGTAGCCGTATCGCGCCAGCGTGCGTTGCACCAGTTCGCGGACCACCGGATCGTCCTCGACCAGCAGCACGGTTTCCGTGCCCTGCACCTCGGGTTGCTTCACGGGAGGCAGCGCGGCGCGGTGGGCCGACGTCGTGACGCGCGGCAGGTAAATCTTGAAGGTCGTGCCGCGGTTCACCTCGCTGTACACGTAGATGGAGCCGCCGCTCTGCTGGATCGTTCCGTAGACCGTGGCCAGGCCGAGGCCCGTGCCCTTGTCCTGCTCCTTGGTCGTGAAGAACGGCTCGAAGATGTGCGCCTGCGTCTCCGCGTCCATGCCGGTGCCGGTGTCGCTCACGGCCAGCATCACGTAGTGGCCCGGCTTCACCATCGCGTGATCGCGCACATAGGTCTCGTCGAGATCCACGTTGAGCGTTTCAATGGTCAGCCGGCCGCCTTGGGGCATGGCGTCGCGCGCGTTGATCGCCAGGTTGATGATGACCTGTTCGAGTTGGCCCGGGTCCGCTTTCACGCGCCCCAGGTGCGGATGCAGCACCGTCACGAGTTCGATGTCCTCGCCGATGACGCGCTGCAGCATCTTGTTGATGTCGCCCACGACGCCATTGAGGTCGATCACCTTCGGCTGGAGCACCTGGCGCCGGCTGAACACCAGTAACTGGCGCGTCAGTTCGCCCGCGCGTTCGCCCGCCTTGCGGATCTCTTCTACCTCGCGGCGCAGGGGCTCGTCTTCGGGCAGGGACGCCAGCAGGATTTCGCTGCAGCCGATGATGGCCATCAGCATGTTGTTGAAATCGTGGGCAACGCCGCCGGCAAGCCGTCCAATGGCTTCCATTTTCTGCGAACGGCGCAACTGTTCCTCGAGGTGCGCGCCGCGCTCCTCCGAGCGCAGGTGGTCGGAGATGTCGCGCGTGATGGCGAGCATGCCCATCGGCTCGTCCGCCTCATCCTTGAGCAGCGTCACGGTCATCCAGGTGGGCAGAATCGTGCCGTCCTGCTTCAAGTGCCCGCTGCGCGTCTGGCAGCTTCCCGACTCGATGACCTGCGCCAGCATGGGCTGCACTTCCGTTTTGAACTGCTCGGGCGTATGAAACAGCGAGAGATGCTCGTTGGTGAGGTCGCACTCGACAAAACCGTGCATTTCGGCAAAGGCGCTATTCACAAACTGCACGCGGCACTCGAGGTCCATCACCACGATGCCGTCGTTCGACTGCTCGACGGCGCGCATCAGGCGCCGCAGGTGTTCCTCGCGCCGCTTGCGTTCGCAGGCCTCGAGCACCAGCGCCACGAAGTCGGCCACGGACCCCGCGAAACTCTGTTCGTCGAGGTTCCATTGGCGCGCCCGCCCCGAGTGATCGTGGCGCACCACGCCCACGGTCCGCCCGCCGACGCGGATGGGCGCATCCAGGCTGGCCCGGATTTGCGCGGGACCCAGACAGGTGTCGCGAAGCTCGCGCAGGCGCCGATCCGTCAGCGCATCGTGCGCCGCCAGCGCGCGCGACTCTTCGAGAGCCCGGAAATACTGGGGATAGTCTTTGACGAGCATGATCTCGCCTTCGCAATGCGTGTCCTCGGCGCGCAGGTAGAGATCGTGACAGCGCGCGGCGCGGCCGTCCGCTTCGTACAGCCACACGCTTACGCGCGCCACGTCCAGCGTTCGCGCGGCCGCCTCGGTCACCTCGCGCAACGCCGCGGGCAGATTGCCCGCCGTGCGCGCCTTGGCGTGCGTCAGGTCCATGAGGGCGCGGTATTGGCGACGGAGCCGGCTTTCGCTTTCGCGCAGCGTCAGCTCGACGCGGTGGCGCTCCTCGATGTCCTGCTTCAATTCCTCGTTGACCCGCTCGAGCTCCGCGGTCCGCTGATCGACGCGCGCCTCGAGTTCGTGGTAGGCCTCGTGGAGCCGGCCCTCAAGCTGCCATTTCGAGCTCAGCGCGATCGCGAACTGCACGATTTCCTGCGGCTGGAAAGGTTTCTCGATGTAATAAAGTTTGTCGACCGGCGGAATCTGGCGTCCGATCCTCGCGGGATCCACCCCGAAACCGGTCACCAGCACGATGTTTACGTGAGGGTCCAGGGCACGGATTTGGCCGGCCGACCAGAGGCCGTCGCGGCCCGGCGGCAATCGAAGATCCTGAAATAGCACCGCGTACGGCTTGCCCTCGGCCATTGCGGTTCGCACCGCTTCAACCGCTTCCTCGCCCTGAACGCACGTGGTCAACTCGAAACTGACCGCCGGCGTAAAGCGGCTGTGATTGCGATGACTGCCGTTGGAGCGCGTACGCAGCCGGCCCAGGCAGCGCCGGTACAGGTCCAGCGCTTCCGGATCGTCCTCGACCACGAGAATGCGCATGGTGCTGGCGGGACAAAAGCCGTGGGCGTTGCCAACACTCTCGAAAGGCGACTGGCTCATCGTTGGTCCCTGGCGCGTTTGCTCTCGCATTCCAAATGTTGCACGGAGCCCCCCCGGCTGGGGGAGCGCTTCTATACCTGACTTGATACCGCCTCCCCCGGCGGTCCAAGACGAGATACAACATCTTTTTCGACCAGCCGCGGCTTGGGCGCCACGGTATGGGCGTAGAGCACTGCCGTATATCTGCTTGCAATTATCGGCAAATAGACCTGCAACCTTTATTGAAAATATACGTAAAAATCCAATTCTGTGCGGTATTTACTTGAGACGCGGCGCAAGCGGTGGCACAACCACAATCCGTGCCGCCTTCTGCTTATCGTTACCCCACATATGCGCTTGTCCGTCGCCAAATCCTGCAAGGGCCTGAGTCTCCTTTTCTAAAGAAAGGATGGGATCGGGCAGGGATTTGGACGGAACGAATCTTGGAACAAGGCGCAAAGGTCCGCTAAAGCGGGCTCGTGAGGCATCGCGGCAAGAGTGGGTAACACTACTATTCAGAACGGGTTGCTCTTGCGCATGAACTCGATCCGCGCCTGGCGCAGGCGAACCCGGATTCCCGGCTCGTAGGCGGGATCGTGACTGGTGC
>JAVEWL010000643.1:0-3633 GCA_034004565.1 FCB group bacterium
GTGAGGGGGCAATCTTTCGCGTCGATCCCACCCACAAGCCACGCGACTTCGTCACGCGGCTTGAAGGTGCCACACGGAGAGAAGCCGACCGGAGTGATGTCCCCCGCAAGTTTGCCGGGGGTGCCGTTGCTGTTTGGTTGAAGCGTTGCGGGATTCGGAAATGTCCTCTCGTTCCCGCCATATGCTAAGGTGTGCACAGCCGTATATGGCAGGGAGGTTTCAGGATGCGATACGTGACATTGCTGGTGGTCTTGTTGGCGGGGACGGCGGTGGCGGATACGTTGGAAGGCGCTACGTGGAGCGCGAGCGGGCCGGTCGAGAATGGCCTGCGCCTCCTGAGCGGCTCGGACGGGGTCACGGCGACCGTCGAGCGCGACGGTTCGCCCTGCGCGACTACCGCGGAGGGCGCGACGCCGCCTTCGGCCTATCTCTACTTCGACGTGGACAATGCCCGCGCGGCCGATCTCACGGGACCCCTCTATGTCGTCGTCGAATACTACGGCGGCGGCATCGGCGGCGTGCTCAACATTCAGTACGACAGCAATACCGGCGACGGGACGCCCGATGTGTACCGTCCCAACGAGCGGCAGTGGGGTGGCTGGCTCGTGGGCGACAAGGGCTGGAAGAAGGGCGTGTTCCTGTTCGAGAAGCCGCGCCTGGCCGGACGCCAGAACCTCGGGGCCGATTTCCGCCTTGGCGGCGCTCCGGCCTTCGTGCGCTCGGTAACGCTTACCCACACGCTGCCGGCGGACGCGGAAGAACTCGACAAACAGTCGCTCGCGGCGCTCGAAGTAAAGGTTCATATCGGCGAGGGCGGCCAACTCATCATCGGCGGCTTCGACCCGGTCAAGCGCGACGACACCACCACGGCCGCCGCGCTCGAGAAGGCACTGCCCGGCATGAAGGCCCTGGGCGTCACCAGCCACGAAGGCTACGTCCGCTGGAACCTCTGCGAACCCGAACCCGGCAAGTACGACTGGAGCGTCTACGACCGCTTCGCCGAGGTCTACAAGAAATACGACGTCAAGTGGGTGCCGTTCCTGATTATCGGCTCGGCCTACAGCCTGCCCGACTGGTACTATAAACAGCCCGGGTCGCAGGGCTACGTCTGCCTCGAACACGGCGAGGAATCGGACGTGCAATCCTTGTGGAACCCCGTGCTGCGCGAGCACGTCGCGCGGTTCATCAAGGCCTTCTGCGAACACTACGGGCCGACGGGCGTGATCGAATCGATTCTGCTCGGCATCACCGGCAACTACGGCGAGGCCATCTACCCGGTGTCGGGCAACGACTGGACCGCCGACGTCCACGGCAATTACCACAGCCACCCCGACATGTGGGCGGGCGACCCCTTTGCCGTGGCGGACTTCCGCAAGACTTTGACGGCGAAATACACGACGGTGGAAGCGCTCAACAAAGCCTGGGGCACGGCGCTGACGTCGTTTGAAGAGGTCAAACCCTTCCGCCGCAAACAGGCGCCCAACGATCGCGCGTGGCTCGATTTCTGCCACTGGTACATCGGCTCGATGACGGACTACACCCAGTTCTGGCTGCGCGAAACGCGCAACGGCTTCCCGAAGGGCGACATCAACGTCTGCACCGGCGGCCATGCGCCCGCGGAACACGGCTCCGACTTCGGCGAGCAATGCCGGATCGCGGCCGAACTTGGCTGCGGCGTGCGCATCACGAACGAGGCGAGCAATTACGCGGCCAACTTCTCGCTGACGCGCTGGGTAGCTTCGGCGGGACGCCAATACGGCGCGTATTACAGCTTCGAGCCCGCGGGCCTGGTCACTCCGGAAGGCGTTCCCGCGCGCGTCTACAACGCCACCGCCTCCGGCGCGAAGGGCCTCCACTATTACTACGGCAATATCTTCGACAACCAGCAGGCGTCGGACAATTTCGTGAAATGGGGCGGCGAATTCAAACAGCGCGACCCGAAGGTCGAAATCTACGTGTACTATCCCGAGACCGCCATCCTGCTGACGAAAAACGACTTCCTCGAACGCCTGCAACCCCTGCGCGACCGCTTCGATTTCGGCTACCAGAGCGATAAGCAGATCCTTGACGGCGGATTAGAACAGGCGAAGGCGCTCGTGTTGCTGCACGGGAGCGTTTCCGAGGCGCCGGTGTGGGATGCGATCGTGCAGTACGTTCGCGACGGCGGGTTGGTGCTCTACGCCGACGGCATCGGCAGGCTGCACACGGTGGAAGGCGACGAGGCGGCGCACGAGGCCCTCTTCGGCGCGGCGAAGGATCTCGGCAAGGGCCGCGTCCTCACCTTCGCGGGCGATCCCAACAGCGAAGACTACCGCGCGTTCCTCAGCGCCGAATTGGCCAAGGCCCCGGAGCTTTCCGCGGACACGCGCGCCATGGTGGCCGCCGACGGCAAACCCGACAAGGTATACGTAACCCTGAGCAGCACGAACGAGCTGCTGTGGTTCAGCCAGGCCGAGGCCGGCGCCACGCTGCCCAACGGCGCCACCCTGGCCCCCAACGCCATTACGACAACGCGGGTCGCCCCGTAAACGCCACCACCAAGGACGGCAATAAAAAATGGGTCTTATGGGCCTGATGGGTTTCCCATAAGACCCATAAGATCTATAAGACCCATTCTTACTGAAACGAAAGCCACTCCGGCTCGTTCTCGAAGATCCACCGGTAATAGGCTTGATTCTCGAGCCGGGACCCGGCGGCGGCATCCACCACGACCACGCAATTGGGGTGCAACTGCAACGCCGAAGCCGAGATCATCGAGGTCACGGGACCTTCCACGGCACGTGCGAGGACGTCGGCTTTCTCTTCGCCGGTAACCAACAGTATGCACCGCTTGCATTCGAGGATGGTGCCGACGCCCATCGTCAACGCGCGGCGCGGCATCTTCTCCCGCCCTCCAAACATCGGCGCGTTCTGCTCGACGGTTTCCTCGGTCAACATCTTGGGGCGCGTGCGCGACTGCATCGCCGACAACGGCTCGTTGAACCCGATGTGCCCCGACCGCCCGATGCCCAGTAATTGCAGATCGATGCCGGTGCACTCGCAGATGAGCCCCTCGTAGCGCTTGCACTCCGCGTACAAATCCTCGGCCATGCCGTTCAAAAGGTGCGCATTGCGCGGGTCGATGTTCACGCGATCGAACAGGTGCTTCTTCATGTAATAGCGATACGAATTCGGATCCTCCGGCGGCAGGCCCACGTATTCATCCAGATTGAAGGTGCGCGCCAGCGAGAAATCAAGGCCGTCGTCCTCGTACAGGCGAACCAGGATCTCGTACACCGACTCCATCGTGCGCCCCGTCGCAAGCCCCAGCGTGAGGCTGGGCTTCTCGCGCAGCGCCTTCCCAATGACGGCCGCCGTAAGCGACACCGCCTCCTCGCGCGTATCCCGAATGATGACTTCCATGACAACGCTTCTCCTCGAAAAGGCCCATGCAATCGCTTCCGATTATGCGCCATCCCGCCCCGGTCCCCCAAGGCTTAATGTAACCCCGAATTCCCATTCGGGGTCTCTGTCTTTTCTCCGTAGCCCTATCCACGCCCCCAAAGACCCCGAATGGGAATTCGGGGTTACATTAAAAGCCGCGCCCCTCAAGCCCGATACGGCTCGAGGGGCGCTCCGGACAGGAGGATGCTC
>JAVEWL010000644.1:0-3631 GCA_034004565.1 FCB group bacterium
ATGAGCAGGGGCTTGCCGCTCTTGGCGATCTGCTCGAGCAGGGGCAGGAGGTCCTTGAGGCTGGCGACCTTCTTCTCGTTGATGAGCACGAACGCGTCTTCGAGGACGACTTCCATGCCTTCGGAATCGGTGACGAAGTACGGGGACAGGTAGCCCTTGTCGAACTGCATGCCTTCGACGACTTCGAGGGTGGTCTCGATGCCCTTGGCTTCTTCGACGGTGATGGTGCCGTCGTTGCCGACCTTGTTCATGGCGTCGGCGATGATGCGGCCGATCTCGGTGTCGTTGTTCGCGGAGATCGTGGCGACCTGGCGGATGATCTCGTTGTCGTGCTTGACCTGCTTGGACATTTTCGCGAGGGACTCGACGACGGCGGTGACGGCCTTGTCGATGCCGCGCTTGAGCTGCATCGGGTTGGCGCCGGCGGTGACGTTGCGCAGGCCTTCGCGGAAGATGGCTTCGGCGAGCACGGTGGCGGTGGTGGTGCCGTCGCCGGCGACGTCGGAGGTCTTGGAGGCGACTTCCTTCACCATCTGGGCGCCCATGTTTTCGTACTTGTCTTCGAGCTCGATTTCCTTGGCGACGGTGACGCCGTCCTTGGTGACGGTCGGGGCGCCCCATTTCTTATCGAGCACGACGTTGCGGCCCTTGGGACCGAGCGTGGATTTAACGGCGCGGCTGAGCTTTGTGACGCCCGCGAGTATTCCGCGGCGAGCTTCTTCGCCGAATTGCAGTTGCTTAGCAGCCATTCTCTATGATCCTCCTTCTTGGACGAAATTTCGTTAGACCGGTTCGGGATCGAATCCGCAGTCCTTGGTGTAAGCGTTTCAGGCTCGAATCCGCACAAAAGCCTGCGGATTCAATCGGTTACTCGATGACGGCCAGCACGTCGTCTTCGCGCAGGATCAGGTGATCCACGCCGTCGATCTTCACCTCGGTGCCCGCGTACTTGCCCATGAGGATGCGGTCGCCCTTCTTGACTTCGAGGGCTACGCGCTTGCCGTTTTCGTCGAGGCGGCCGGGGCCGACTTCGATGACTTTGCCTTCCTGGGGCTTCTCTTTTGCGGTGTCGGGGATGATGATGCCACCACGGACAGTCTCACTCGCCTCTTCGCGCTTAACCAGAATCCTGTCAGCCAGCGGACGTACTTTCATCTTTTTCTACTCCCTACGTTCTTCGTTTTCCAACCGAGGCCCATTGCCTCGCCCAAGCGCTGCCATTTTGACAACTCAGGCAGCCGTTTCTTGCATGTTAGGGGTGGTATTCCCACCCGGATACACTTACCTAGAGCAACCTCCGTGCCGAGCGGGGTCACAGCAACTAAAGCCATTAACTATAGGCACTTGTATAGATCGAAGCGCACCAGGCGCCAAAGCTGGTTTTGCCCAAATGGCATGGCGAAAGGGCGAAAGGCGCCTTTTGCGCGGGGTTATTATGCCATATTGGCATGATATTAGCAAATACTGCGGGTGAGTGCCAGAATGCGATGGGTCCTATGGGTCTTATGGGGTGGATGGGGGTCTCATAAGACCCATAGGACCGACAAGACCCATGGGAGTCATGGGAAGTATGGGAGGCAGTGGTTTGGGGTTACCAGCGGGCGCCGACTTCGAGGGGAACGCGGATTTCGAAGCGGGCGCCGCCTTCCGCGCGGTTCTCGAAGCTCACGCTGCCCTGGTGGGCACTGACGATGCGCTGTACGATGGCGAGTCCGAGGCCGGTACCGTCTTCCTTGCGGGTGAAGAAGGGTTGGAAAGGGTCTTCGCCGGGTTCGAGGTGGATGCCGGGTCCGTCGTCGAGCACATGGATGATCAACTCGGCCTCGGTGGCGCGCACCCCCAGTTCGACGCGTCCGGCCCAGTCGACGGCGTCGATGGCGTTGCCGACGAGGTTGGCGACGGCTTGGGCGAGGCGGGCGGCATCGACGCGCATCCGGGGAAGCTCGTCGTCGTGGGTGTAGACAAGCTGGACGTCCTTTTGCTCCGCCTTTCGGGCGCAGAGCTGGAGTGCGCGGTCGGCGATCTCTTCGGCGTTGCAGCGGGCCGGCTCGAGTTCGAAGGGACGCGCGAAGCCGAGGAACTGCGAGATGGATTTTTCGAGGTGGATGGCTTCGCTGAAGATGAGGTGGGCCGTTTTGCGCAGGTCGTCGGCGGTAAGCTTGCGGAGCAGGAGTTCGGCCATGCCGCGGATGACGCTGACGGGGTTGCGCAGTTCGTGGACGACGCCGGCGGTGAGTTCGCCGATGGTGGCGAGTTGCTGGTTGACTTCGGCGGCGCGTTCGAGGCGGCGGCGCTCGGTCATGTCGACGAAGAGGAAGATGACGCCGTTGAAATCGTCGGGCCCTTCGAGGAGGGAGGCGCTCAGACCTACCTCTTTCTTGCCGCCGTCGGAATAACTGAGGATAACCTCTCGGCGTTGAATGGGCTGGCGCGTGTCGCGCACCTCTTCCATGATTTCGAGGAAGGGCCTGACGTGCGGGATGGCGTCGAGCCGCGTCCCCTGGACAAGCCGGCTGGGCTCCATGTGGAGGTGGTCGCAGGCGGCGAGGTTTGCGGTGACGACGGCGCCGCCGGCGTCCACGGCGAGCACGCCGCTGGTGAGGCTGTTGATGATCTGCTCGTTGTAGTGCGCGCCCGGCGCCCTGGTTTGTCCGGATTTAGTGGCCATCGTGTTGCCTGCGCTACCCTATGCTGAGGTGGTTGGGGGAGCCGGAATGCCGGCGCGGATGGCCCGCGCCAGCGCCGCGAATTCGTCTATGGTAAGTGTTTCGGCGCGGCGCTGCGGATCGATGTTCGCGGTGACGAACGCTTCGAGGACCGCCTCTTTGGGTGCGCCGAACACGCCGGTTTTGGTGAGGGTGTTGCGGAGGGTCTTACGCCGCTGCGAGAAACCCGCGCGCACGACCTTCATCAGGAATCGATTCTCGAGCCCCGGAAACAAGGGTTCCTTTCGGCCGCGCAGGCGCACGATGCCGCTGTCGACCTTGGGCACCGGCCGGAAACAGGTGCGCGGCACGCGGTGGACGAGTTCGACCTCGGCGTGGAGGTGGGCGGCGATGGTGAGGATTCCGTACGCGGAGGTGTTGACGTTGGCCTCCATGCGCAGGGCGACTTCTTCCTGCATCATGACGACGATCTCGGAGAAGAACAGCGACGATTCCCAGAAATTAAACAGGATGGGTGTCGTGATGTAGTACGGGAGGTTGGAGACCATTTTCAGACTTTTGGCGCCGGGCAGGTATTCCTCGACGAGTTTCTCGAGGCGGTGGTTGAGGATGTCGCCGCGAAAGAGGCGCACGTTACTGTCCTCGCCGCCGAAGCGGTCCTCGAGGCAGGGCATGAAGGTGCGGTCGATTTCGACCGCGAAGACCCGGCCCGCGTGCTTGCGGAGTTGGTCCGTGAGGGCGCCCAGGCCGGCGCCGACCTCGATAACGTCGTCGTCGGGGGTCAGTTCCGCCGCGTCAACCATGATGCGGTTGATGTTCTCGTCGAGCAGAAGGTTCTGCCCGAGCTGGCGTTTGAAGCTGATATTGTATTGCTCGCAAAGATCCTGCAGGCGCATTAACGGTCTCCATGGTGGCGCAACGGGAATGGTTCAGGGGCGATCATAACACGATGGTGGAGGAAAAGC
>JAVEWL010000645.1:0-3626 GCA_034004565.1 FCB group bacterium
AAACCGTCAGCAACCTCACCCCCGACATGAACGGCTCGAACGTCTCCATTGGCATCGAATGCGACAAGGGACCGTTTACCGTATCCGCTTTTGCGCTCTATAGCTGGGGCGACCGCAGCGTCGGCTCCGGCCTCAAGGAGGAAAAATACAGCGTCGACATCGTCACCGTAGGCTGCGAAGCCGCCTGGCGGTTCTAAGCCGGCGTAAAGCAACCAACACCCTCAGGCTCACGCGGGCTTGGGGGTGTTTTGCGTTTGACCAAGACGACATCGTCTTCCTCCCTCTCCCTCTGGGAGAGGGTTGGGGTGAGGGCTTCCGCATACAGACTGCAAGACGAAGCCGTCCTCTTCCCCTCGTAACTTCTCTATTTGTCATCCCGAGCTTGCGAGGGATCTAATCACACCGGGGACTCGATGTTCGGGTGTGATCAGATCCCTCGCAAGCTCGGGATGACAAATAGAGAAGTCGTGAGTGGAAGAGGTCGTCTGAGGTTGGCATCAAGACTCGCCTGGGCCCTCACCCCAACCCTCTCCCAGGGGGAGAGGGAGGAAGAACGTCCTTTTCCTCGGCGGTGCCCCGGTATGTGTGCGCTTCGCCGATGCGCAGCAGGCCGGAGAGCGCAACGACGGTCTCGCGTTCCGCCTGCGTGAACGGCGCCAAGGGTTTCGCCTGCGGCCCGCGTGCGGCGGTGCGCACGATGCAGGCCACCATCGCCTTCTGTCGCAACGTCCAGCCCAGCAGCAACGGCAACGCCTCCGCATCCTTGTCTTCCCCCGCGCGCCGCAGCAGGCAGGCGGCCTGGAACACGCGCCGCACCGAGGGCGGGCCCTGCGCGAGCAGCGTAGTGCCGGATTTCACGGCGTCAAAGGCTTCCAGCGCGCGCCGTGCGCTCTCGCGCGTGGCCGGAAAATCGTCGTCGCGAAACGAGGCCCACGCCTCAAGCTTCGCCATGGCCGCCTCGGCCAGTTCGCCGCGCGACGGCAACCCCTTGCGCCAGGCGTCCCACACGGACTTCGCCCCCGTTGTGCGCCGGCGGAACGCGCTCATGCGGCGCGTCTTCTCGTGCTCGATGCGCGCGGTCCAGCGCACCTGTGCTTCCGCGTCGTACACCTCCCCCGCTTGCGGCAGCAGGACCTCGAGCACGTCCAAATCATGAACGTCGCCCAGAAGGTCCTGAAGTTCCTTGAGCCGCTTCTCCCATTCGGCGTAACTCTCGGGCAGGAAATTCTCGACCGTGTAACGAAACCGCTTAATGCCCACGCGAAGCCGGTGGTAGCCCTCGGGCAGGCCGCTGCGTTCGGCGGCGATGAACAGGGCGCGCGCCTCACGCCACCGCTCCAGCGCCAAATGCGCGAACACGGGGTTCCCGGCCTCCAACCGGTCCACCCGCGCCGAAAGGTCGCCGGCCCAATTCTTCCAGCGCTTGACGCGAAAGTCCTTCAACGCCACCAGGGCCGCGGCCTTCGCCTCCGCCTCGCGCGCGCCCAGCAGTGCCTCGATGGCCAGGCGAACCGGGTCCTCCGGCTCCCCCAACTGTTGGACCCACTCGAGCATGACGTGCGTGTCGCGCAGGACCCCCAGCTCGCGAAAAACCTCGCGCGCCTGCCGGCGCATCTTGCGCCAAGGTCCCGGCTTGTCGACCGCCATCATGCCTTCCGCCATCGACCGGCAGCGGCGCACGGCCACGCGTAAATCGTGGACCGCGTCGGCCGTGGCGTTTTCGAGCACCTTGGCCCGCTCGTCCAACACGGCCCGCATCCAAAACGCGAGCCCTTCTTCGCGATGCTCTGTGACTGTAATCGACATGCCGAATCCTCGTCCGGTGAAGTTCACGGCCATTATACCGATTGTATACCCGGTTCAAACGGGCCTTTCGAAACCCGGAGCCGGTTCCGCGTGTCCTGATAGCACTTGGCGTACCGCCGGGGGCGACTGCGGGTGTAAATGCCGCCCAATAGACACGAGGGGTCTCATCATGATCAGGTACAGGGTACTTGCGGCGTTGCTGTGCATCGGATTGGCCGTTTGGGGCTGCGGCGGGCCCACGCCCGAGCCTACCCCACCCACTCCGCCGGCACCGGCCGCGCAACCGGCCCAGACGCAGGTCAACACCTCGGCCACCGCCGCCAAGAGCGAGGCGGCCCTGGCCGAACAGCCCCAGCCCGCCGCCGAGCGCACCCTGCCCGCGGGGCACTGGCTCGAAGGCACCAGCGACGCCAAGGACATGCTGAACGCCGTCATCGCCCCGTCCGCCCCGCGCGAACTCATCGCGGAATCCGGTCCGGCCTACCTTGAGCGCATCGGAACCTCGCGCGTGCTGCACCTTAAGGGCTCCCACTACGACATGGGCAAACAGCACGGCACCCTGCTGAAAGACGACATCATCGCCGGGGCGAAGCTCATCCAGACCATCGGCGCGATGGCCTGGAAGGACAACTACAAGACCAGCATCCGCGAGGCCTGGAACCGCACCAGCCCCTTCATACCCGACAAGTACAAGGAAGAAATCAGGGGTATGGCCGAGGCCACCGGCCTCACCGTGGAAGAAGTGCAGGACTTCACCATCTTCCCCGAGCTGTTCCATTGCAGCGGCTTTGCGGTGTGGGGCAAGGCCACGGCCGACGGCGCCCTGCTGCACGGCCGCGTGCTTGATTACATGCGCGACGCGGGCCTCGACAAGTGGGCGCTCATCATCATTCAGGAACCGGACGGGGCCAACGCGTTCGTGAACGTCGGTTACTCGGGCACCATCGGCAGCGTTACCGGCATGAACACGCAACACGTCGCCCTCGGCGAGATGGGTGGCAAGGGCGAGGGCAACTGGGACGGCATGCCCATGACCCTGCTCATGCGCGAATGCCTCGAGAAGGCCAACACGCTCGAGGACGCGCAAAAGATCATGTCCGACTCGAAGCGCACCTGCGAGTACTACTACGTCATCAGCGACTCGAAGGCCAAGGACGGACGCGGCGATGCCGTCGGCGTCGCGGCCACGCCCGAAGCCATCCAGTTCATCCACCCGAACGAGCCCAACGACCGCCTGCCGCGACCGGTCGAAGACGCCGTGCTTCTCTCCGCCGACGAGCGCTACAACGTTCTCGTCGATCGCGTGCAGAAGATGTACGGAAAGATCACGCCAGAGATCGGCCTCGACATCATGGCGCGCGGCGTGGCCATGAGCAGCAACATGCACGACGCCCTGTTCAAGCCGGCCACCCTCGAAATGTGGGTCGCCAACTCCACCGTCGAAGCCCCGGCCTGCAACCTGCCATACGTCTACTTCAACCTTCCGGATTTGATAGCCAATCGCCCGCCCGCGAAATAACGGCAGGCACGGAAACACTTGTCGAAGTATCAGGGGCGGTCCTCGGACCGCCCCCTCACCCCCGCCCCCCAAAATGAGGGAGAGGGTGTAACCGTTCGGAAAACGGGGACTGTGGGGCTGTTGAAAAAAGCGCTTGACTAATGCGAGCTAGTTTGATATAAATGTATGTCGCATTAGGGGGGAGCGCCATGCAGACGCGTAAAGACCGCCGGCAAGAAGATTTGTTCGTCGCCTCGCCGCTTTCGAGCCTCATTCCGGACGATCACCTGTTTAGACGCATCGATACGGTTTTGGACTTGTC
>JAVEWL010000646.1:0-3621 GCA_034004565.1 FCB group bacterium
GTCCGTCACCAAGTGGTGCCTGGCCGCCGAACTGGACGAAAATGACATCAAGCGTGCCGAGCGTTGCGGCCGCCTCACCGGCGACGTAGCGGCCAAGGCCGTCGAACTGCTCAACGCCCACTACGCCGGCACCTTCGCGGCCGTAACGCCGCTGCCCTCCGCAGTCGCTTCGTGCAAGTTCTGTCACTGGAGCAACGGCATCGCCGAACCCCTGACCTACACCAACGGCAAGGAACATTGCGACTCCTGCCACGAGCCCCACGATATCGACTTCTAGACCTTATCAGGCTTGCATCGCGCAAAAGGCCGCGGATGCAAACCTGAACCGGCGGAGAACGAAGAAGCCCTGTGGGGCAGCCGACCTCGGCTGCCCCACAGGGACAATCAAGCAGGAAATCGCCGCCGTTTCCCGCAATCCTTACCCGCCGTAGCCTCCGGCCCCGCGTTCTCCTTGCAGGTTCAGCGTAGTCAGGCTGGGCAGCGCGGCCTTGAGTTGTTCAACCGACTGCAGCGCCGATTCCAACGCCGGCCCGCTGAGGTTCAGGTTGTTGCTTATAGTTAGAGTTCTCAGTCCGCTGAGGCCGTGAAGGTATCTCAAACCGGTCCCGTCAAAGCTGCCCGAGATTGCGAGGAAGTCCAACCCCCTCATCCCGGCGACATGGCGCAGCCCCTCGTCAGTAAGGTGTGACTTATAAATGTAGAGTGTCTGCAACTGTGTCAGGCCGGCGAGATGGGCAAGACCCTCGTCCCCGATGCCGGCCAGGCTTTGGAGCCGCCGGAGCGAGGTCAATCGACCGAAGCATTCCAGGTCCGCGTCCCAGTACGGCACGAGGGTGATGCTGGCCTCCCGGAGCTGTGTCAGGCCCGAAAGATTCAGCACCGCGTCGTCGTGGCGCACGTCCAGCAGTTTGAGGAACGTCAGTTTCGATAGTGCATTCAGGCGGTTTACCCCGGAAACCGTAAACTCAACCTGGGGACAGGTGATGTCGAGCCGTTGCAGGGTGCGTATGCCGCTGATGTGAGCGAGACTCTCGTCGGAGATGCCCTTCGAGTCGGACAGGAGTCCAAACGCCTCGAGTTGGGGCAATCGGGCGAGGTAGCCGATGCCTTGATCCGTGATGCCTTCGCCGCCGCCGATGTGCAGGTCCCGAAGCGTCTCTATCGTGCTGAGGGATTCCAACCCCGCGTCGGTAATGGGCGCCTTCGACCAGCTCATGGTCCACAGCCGCTTGAGGTTCTTGAGTCGCGTCAAGTGTGCGAGGCCGGCGTCGGTTAAGACGGTCTGGGAATTGTTGGACAGCATGATGTCTTCAAGCGATTCCATTTCGCTGAGGTAGGCCAGGGCGGCATCGGTCGTGACGCTGTGGTGCAGGTCGAGCACGCGGAGCGCGCGCAGGGACCGCAACTCGGCAATCCCGACGTCCGTGATGTTCCCGAGCCGGACCAGGCGAAGTTGTTCCAGTCCTGTCAGCCCGGCGACAGAGCGCATTCCCGCATCGGAGATACGCATACCGTCGCCGCGTAGCGTGAGGCTCTTCAACGCAGGCAGAGCCCGCAGGTAACGAAGCCCGCCGTCGCCAAAGTCCTTGCCCTGGAGTTCGAGGTGCTGCAGACGGGGGAGTCTGGCAAGATGCTCGATTCCGGGGCCCTGGAGGTAGGTGGCGTTGAGGGACAGTTCGCGCAGGGAGGACAGGTTTGCGATGCTCGCCAGCGCATCGTCGGTAAGACTGTTCCACGCGAGCAAGGTTTCCAGCGACTGCAAGTTTTCCAGATGCCGCATTCCCGTCGCGGTAACGCGCAACGCGTGAAGTGTGAGATGCCTGAGCGAAGTGAGGCCGGCAATCCCCTGCATACCCCAGTCGGTGAGTTCCGGCGCCATGATATCCAGTTCTCTCAGTCCCGTGAGTCCGACGATGTACGGCATGACCCGTTGGTCCACGGGCAAGGACTCGTCGTAATAACAGAAGACCTCGAGCGCGTGAAGGTCGTTGGGTCCAAGATTCAGAAGCGGCGACAGATCTTGATGCAGGGCTACACCCTGAATGGTGAGTTTCACTTCCCGGCCCGCGGGAACAGCCACGTCTCCCTGCGCGGGTCCTATGATTTCCCAGCGGTCCACGGCGTCGTAGTTGGGACCAAGCCTGAACCGCATGGCCACGGGAGCGGTCGCAACAGACAAGACGCCCAGCGTACGGTCCGGCGGGAAGTGAATGATCCGCGTGGATCCCTGCTGCGCAGGAGTGGGAAAAGCCGCCGTCGTTGCTTGCAGCGCCTGAGTCGCTATGGGCGTTTGCGCGGGGGCCGCCGCGGTCAGCATCACCTCCGGAACGCACACGGCGCCCAGCACTACGAGCGACGCCAGTGACGTTCTAGACAGCTTGACCGGGTGGGTTGCGCTCGAAGCCAGCGAGGTGAGGCGGTGCTTCAAGTCGCCGAAGGATTCCGACACAAACACCGGCGAGCCCGTCAGGGGGCGCGTATTCCGGGCAACTTGTGCCGCCGAGCAGATTGCCCTGGCGTAATCGCTGGCCTTGGCCTTGCTCGTCGCCAGCACCAGGCCGTCGCAGGCCTTCTCCCGCTCGAGCAGAATCCGGCGCCGCACCCAGTGCACCACCGGATGGAAGAAGTAGAGCGTGTCGCAGATGCCCAGCACGATCCCAAACAACGAGTCGCGCCGGCGAAGGTGCGCGCATTCGTGCGCCAGGACCGCGAGCAGTCCGGGCTCACCCGGCCGCTCCGCAAGAACGCGCGGGAGCACCACCACGGGACGTCGAACGCCGCACGTGAACGGGGAAATGAGCGCCTCCGTTACCACGAGCCGCGGAATCCGCTTGAGCCCCAGCATCGCCGCCGCTTTGAAGGCCGCATCGACCACCGGTCCGTCCGTGAGCGTCTCGCCCTCTCTCACCAGCCGGCGCATCCATCGCCAACCTCGAAGCATGCGCAATGACAGCACCAGCGCGCCCGCAACCCAGGCCAGCAACACATATACCTGCCATTCCAGCGGCGTTCGAGCCCGTTCAAGCGGCGCGGCGGCTGGGGCCGACGGGAGCGCCGCGAGGGAGGCGGGCTCATCCGGCGAGAGCGCGGGTGCGTACCCGTTCGCAGCCGGGGATACGTACTCCTGCGCGGGAATGGGCACGTCGACGGGCGCGGCCGGCAGCACCGGAAGCGAGATGCTCAGCAGGGGCATTATCAGTAACCGAAGCGGCACCAGCATCCACAGCCAATACCGCAACGACGCCGGCGCGCCTTTCAATAGTGAGGTCAGGACCAGGATCGCTGCCGCAAGCACCGTGCTCTGCCAAAAGGCCGACCACAGGGTGCCGGTCCATTGCGACGCAAGGGCATTCGCAAACGCGATGTGTGCGTCCATTTCACAGCTCCTTCTCGTGGTCGCCGATGTCTTCCACGATGGCCCGCAACTGTTCCATTTGTTCCTCGGTGAGACCCTTCGCATCGGCCAGGTACGCCAGGAAGGGCGCCGCCGAGCCATCTAGTACCCGCTCCACAAACTGCCCGATCAGGCGCGACATGACCGCGCCACGTTCCTCGGTTGGCGAATACCGGAAGACGCCGTCGACTTTTTTGCGCTTGAGAAAACCCTTCGCGTGCAGGCGC
>JAVEWL010000647.1:0-3612 GCA_034004565.1 FCB group bacterium
AGCTCTTGCAGTTCTTCGTGGTTCTTTGAGTCTTTGTGGTGATCTTGCTTCTTCCTCATCCTGTCGAAAAAGCAACACCCCCAAGCCACAAAGCCGGCTTGGGGGTGCCACAATCATTTCCGAGCAACAACTACTCCGGCAGCCTCACTCGCGCCACCACCGGAAAATGGTCCGACGGAAACCGCCCCTCGGGCGCCCGGTCCACAACCACGCACGACTCAACCTCCGCCCGCGACGGAACCAGAATCCAATCAATCCGCCCTTCCGCGCCCGGTTCGAGCGGCTTAAACCCATTGAACGTGCACTTCGGACCCGACTGCGTTTTCGCCAGCAACCACGTGTCCTTCAGCCCGGCATCCGTCAGGATCTTCCACGCCTCGCTGACCTCGCCCCCCGCATTGAAATCCCCGGTGACAATCACCGGCGTCTTCCCAATCTCCGGCGCAAAACGCTCCGCAATAATTCGCGCCCCCTCACGCCGGGCCTGCTCGCTCTTGTGATCCATGTGTGTGTTGTAATAAAGGAACGTCCGGCCCGTCGCAAAATGAACGAACCGCGCCCACGTCGTTATCCGATGGTTGGTCGTCTCCCACGACAGCGTCCCCGAACGCTCCGGCGTCTCCGACAGCCAGAAATTCCCCGTCTCAACCGGCGCAAGCCGATCCCGCCGATAAAAGATGGCCGAATGCTCGCCCCCGCCATCGGGATCCCGCGGAATCCCAATCCACCGGTACTCCTTCCCAAGCTTCTCGCCAATATAATCCAACTGGAAATCCAACCCCTCCTGCGTGCCAAGAATATCCGGCTCCTGAAGCCGAATATTTTCAACCAGCAAGTCCTTTCGCCGCTCCCACGCATTGTCGCCGTCCTGAGCAGTCCCAAACCGAATGTTGTACGTCATCACCGTGAGCTGCACGGTCTTGTCTCCAGTACCCTGCGCAAACGCCCCCGCGCACCACACGCCAACAAAAGCCATAATCACCCCAAGCCGCATATTCAAAGCGAACATCCTCCATCAAAAAGGTCCCACGCACCCATAGGGCCCATATGTCCTATAAGACCCATAAGACCCATCTGCCTCTTTTACCGCATCGCGCTCAACGCCAGATCCACATACTGTCCACCGCCTGGAGCGGTTCGGGCCGATCCCTGCTCCGGTGCTCTGTCTTCCTCCCTCTCCCCCTGGGAGAGGGGCGGGGTGAGGGCTCACACCAAAGCCAACGTCATTCCCCAACCCACACCTACAAGCCACGCGCCGGGCCCGGGGGCGCTTGCGCACCCTTGGGCGTCCCCCGTCACGCGGCCTGAAGGTGCCGCCTAGCAACAACACACCTGTCTGACCAAGACTGACAAAGTACTAGATAGCCTGCCTGAATTCCGAACTTCTCTTTCGGACGTGCCACCTCCAAACTTCGCATTGGACATGCCACCTCCAACCTTGTTTGGGGGTGCTTAAGGTGCAAGACACAGCGCTTCGAAGCACCCCCAAACAAGTTTGGAGGTGGCATGTCCAATGCAGCCTTGGCATGGCTTTTCGGCAGTCTGTTGTTCACAATACGCGTCACGCTATTTAGCCCTTGGGCTTCTCCCCCTTCAGCGTGAACACCAGCGTCGGGTCGCCCGGCCACAGCCCCATGTCATGCCCATAAATCGAAAGCCCGCCCTTATACTGCGCATCCTGCGCCACCTCTAACCGAATCCGAACGGGCTCACCCTTGCCCTGCGCGGCCTTCAACGCGTCCAGCGCCGCCCCTTCAACAGGCAGGTTCAGCAGCACGCCGTGCGACCCCGGATGAAAACGCTTTGCATGCGATAGCACACCCGCCGCATCCGCAAAATCATTCTCAATCGTAGCGCCGCCTACTGCCGCGCCGTTGATCGTCACCGACACCTCCGTCGGGAAGGCTTTCCCATCGGTCTGCGGACAATCCTCCCGGTTCACGCGAGACGGCCAGTCCACCCGCTCCCGATCCGCCTTCGCGCCGCACTCCACCAGCAACCGGCATCCTTCCACCGCTTCCGGCTTCAGATCTTCAGGCAGCTTCACGTGGTACTCGACCGCGCCCGCTCCGAGTCCCGACAGCTTCGCGGGACCCTGCGCATCCACTGCATCCGCCGGATTGTCGCCAAACGTATACTCCGCGAACGCGTTCGGCGAGAACGACACCGCATACTCGCCCGGCGCATCCCACGCCAGACCCTGCACGTTGAACACGCAATAATTCGCGCCCACACGCGTGCCGTCCTTGAGCACCTCCACCACGAGGTTCAACACCCCCCGCGCATTCGGTGCCGCAAACACGAACGGCTCCTGCTGCGTCACATTGAACGCCGCGCCCGCCGCAGGACGCTCCACGGGCTTGATCCACTCGCTCCACGCGCGTCCGTCAACCGTCTGACCGTCCGCCGAAATCCGCAGCGTCAGCCCTTCCTCCTCGCTCCAATGGCTGAACAGAATCGGCACGCTCACCGGCTTCCCGGCCTCCACCTCCTGGTACGGCGGCACGTCCAGCGCCGGGAAATCCGCCGCCTGCAAGTTCGCCAGCGTGATCCCCGCCGGATACGGAAACGACTTGTCCGAGCGGTCGTAATTCATAAACCCGTTGTGTTCCCACTCGATGTCGGACAGTTCGGTGTACACATACCCGCATATCTTCGCGTGGCCGCGCAGCAGGTTCGTGAGATACAGAAAGCACCAGCCGATGTCGCGGTCGCCGTTGCCCGCGCCCACGCCACCGTACTCCGAATTCATCAGCGGCGCCGTGGTTTGCCGGTACTCCCCGATGTAGTTGAACGCCGACCCCGGAAACGTCTTGTCGACCACTTCCTGAATATGCTCGCGGGCCTTCGCGTAATCGTCAATGTAAAAGTGCCACGAATTGATGTCCGTCACCGTGTGGTCGTACTTGCACGGCGAATTGTCCTCCACCAGCCGCGTCGGGTCGAGCCGCTTCGTCAGCGAGTACATGTCCGCCACCCACTGCTGCGTCCCAACGTCGTAGCCGCCGTCGTCAATGCCCCACGACTCGTTGAAATCCGCCCACGCGAAGATCGACGGATGATTGAAATCGCGCGCCACCGCGCCCCGCATCGTCTCTTCCCACGTCCTTTTGGCGCGGTCCGTCTTCTTGTTGAAGCAGGGGATATCGCACATCAGCAGCACGCCCAGCTTGTCCGCCCAATACAGCGCGCGCGGTTCGTCCACCTTGATGTGGATTCGAATGAAGTTCAGCCCGAATTCCTTCGCCTTTTGGTAATCGCGGCGGATGAATTCATCCGACGGATGCGTATAGATGCCCTCCGGGTTGAACGACTGGTGCAGCGCCCCCCGCAGATAGATCGGCTTGTTGTTCAACAGGATGTATTCGTGCGCGCTGCCGTTGTACGTTCCGCGCGAAACCTTGCGCATTCCGAAATACGTAAACACCTGGTCCACGGGTTTGCCGTTGCGCTTGAGCAAGAGCCGCGCGCTGTACAGATTAGGCGCGTCCGGCGACCACAACTTCGGGTTGGGTACCGGCAGCACCGGCCGCACCTTGTTCTCGCCCGCCGCGCAAGCAACCATTGCTGTCGTCCTAAGCGTTCTTTCACCGTCGGCGGCCTCCACAAGCA
>JAVEWL010000037.1:0-17060 GCA_034004565.1 FCB group bacterium
GGCGCCGGGCAAGCTCATGCTGCGAAACCTGAAGGAACTGATCGCCAACAACAATCGCCTCGAAGCGCAACCGGCCCTTTCCGGATCCGACAAGAAGGAATTGCGCGAGACCCGCCTCGAGATAGGCAAGCGCTTCTCGTTTCCTCTGGCGTGCCTTTCGGTTGCGCTCGTCGCGGCCTGCTCGGCGGTTCGCGCGCCGCGGGGCGGACGATCCTACAGTTTCGCGGTGGGCTTCATCATCGTGCTCTCGTTCTTCGTGCTCTACTTTGCTCTCGAACCGCGCTCCGTGAAGCCCGTGCCCGAGGCTTTGCTGCGCAGCCTTGCCCCCAATGTCGTTCTTCTGCTGACGGGGATGGGCCTGCTGTGGCGGGTGGATCGCGTATGACGCTGCTGGACCGCTATCTCTTCGGCCGCGTGACGGGGGCTCTGGTGCGCACGCTGTTCGCGCTCGTATCGATCTATATCCTCATCGACCTGTTGACCCACCGCCGCGAGGGCATCGCCGCGCTCGATATTCCCTGGACCGCCGTGGCGCAGTATTACTTGTCGTTTGCGCCGCAAGTCGCTTATCGCATGGCGCCTCTTGCGATGCTGGTCTCCGCGCTGCTGGTCCTCGGCGATGCCGCGCAGAACAACGAGGTCACAGCGGCCCTTGCCGGCGGCATCAGCCTGCGGCGCTTCGCGCGGATGCCCATTGTCGTCGCGCTCCTGCTCAGCGCGGTCCTCTTCGTGGGCGATCAGACGGTGGGCGCTTCCGCGGCCCGCCGCGCCGCCGAGCTCGAGCGTTACTATTTCGTCAAGAGCGGGGGCGAGCGCGAGGGCATAAGCTGGGGCAACCTGAGCGGGCACTGGACCGTGCACATCGGCAAGTTCAACCGCACGGCTCTCACCGGCGAAGACGTCATCATGCACGCGTTCCGCCCCGAAGGCATCGAGCACATCCAGGCGCGCCGCATCTATTGGGACGACACCACGAGCCGGTGGCTGCTCGAGGACGGCCTGTGGGACACGCTTCAACCCGGCGGCGGAAAGCGCACCGGGCATAAGCGTATTACGCAACTGGCCGCGCCCATCGAGGAATCGCCGGATCGGCTTTTTGCCCTCGAATCGCCGCCCGAAACCAAAACCACCGGCCAACTTGCCGCGGATGTGAATCAGGCCCGGAAGCTGGGCGCCCCCACGGACCGCGCCCAGGTCGACTTTCACACCAAGTTTTCGCAGCCGGTCCTTAGTTTTGTAATGGTCTGGCTCGCCATTCCGTTTGCACTGCGGTTGCGGCGGGGCGGTCTCGCCATCAGCTTCGGCACCAGCATCGCCATCGCGCTGGTCTACCTCGTCGTTTTCATTGTATGCACACAGCTTGGTTACATTGGCCGGATCCATCCCTTTTTCGCGGCCTGGCTGGCCAATTTCCTCTTTTTGGCGGGCGGGCTGGTTCTTTTCTGGCGCACGCCGACCTGAACCCGAAAATCCAGATATTCCCGCTTTACAATCGCCGCATTTCCTGCCACACTAAACGGATGGTAGGAATGCACTCGGGGCGGCGTACGATGCGGCAGGGCACAAGGCGGTTCCCCTTCGCCACCCCATACGGGCAAGGACAACATCGCATTCATGGACGAGCGGTTTCAGTATAAGAGCGCGCAACGCATTTTCGACGATATCCGCAGAATCGTAACGAAGCCGTGGACCGTAATGTGCATTTGCGGCGGACAGACGCACGTGGTCGTCAAGCACGAGCTCGATCTGGCGCTGCCCACCCAATTGAAACTCGTTCACGGCCCCGGCTGCGCCGTATGCCTCACGCCGGTCGAGACCGTCGACAAAGCTCTTGCCGTCACCGCGTTTCCCGGCACCATTCTGTGCATCCCTGGCGAGATCCTGCGCGCCCCCGGCAGTGCGGGGAACCTTATGAACTCTCGCGCCGCCGGCGCCGATATCCGGGTCGTCTATTCACCGCTGGACGCGGTCAGCATTGCGTGCGAACATCCCGAGGCGGAAGTGGTCTTCCTGGCCGCGGGCTTCGAGAACTTCGCTCCCCCGACGGCCCTGGCGCTGTATCGCGCGCACGAGGTGGGGTTGCGCAACTTCTCCGTCCTGGGCCAGTACCTGCGCTTTACGCCGGCTCTGGAAGAGCTCCTGTCCACGCCCGGGAACGGCATCAACGGCATCCTGGCCGCCGGCCACGCGTCGACCGTCGCGGGCTATGGCGAGTGCGAGCCGATTGCCGAGCGCTTCAATACGCCCATTGTCCTCACCGGGCTGGATCCACTCGATATCATGGAAGCCACCTACCGCTGTGTGCGGCAGCTCGAAGACGGCCGCGCGGAGGTCGAAAGCACCAGCACCTGCTCCACCCCGCGCAAAGGCGACCCCGCCACGCAGTTCCTTGTGGATTCCGTCTTCCTGCAAGCGCCCAGCCGCTGGCGCAGCTTTGGCGACGTGCCCGCCGGCGCGCTGCGTCTGCGCTCCCGCTTCGCCTTCTTCGACGCCGAGCTGCGCTTTGGCCTCGAGAACCTTACCGCAACCGAACCGGCCGAGTGTCTTGCCGGCGCCGTCCTTCGCGGCGAACTCCAACCCAACGACTGCCCCTGCTTCGACGACACCTGCACCCCCGACCACCCCGTCGGCCCTTGCATGGTGTCCTCGCGAGGCGCCTGCGCCGCCCATTACCGCTACCGCCGCGGGGAGTAGATTGAAGTCTAGCGAAAGGAAGATCGAACTATCTGGTCTCCGTCACCCCTACTTGGCGGCACATGTCCAGCACCGGGCAGGTCGTGCATTTTGGCCGCACGCCGGTGCAGATGTGTTTCCCGAAGGGCACCAACAGCGCGTTGATGCGCACCCAGTGCTGTTGCGGCAGCTTCGCGTGGAGCGCGGCCATGGTCTTCTCGGGCGTGGTTGCGGCGACGTAGCCCCAGCGGTTGGTCACGCGGTGGACGTGGACGTCCACGCCGATGCCCGCGCCATGCCCGCACGCGATCCCCAGCGTCAGGTTAGCGCATTTGGGCCCCACGCCGCGAAAAGACGTCAGCGTGTCGAAATCGCAGGGCAACTCGCCGGCGAATTCTTCGACGGAACGCTTCGCAATCGCGAGGATCTGCTCGGCCTTTGGCCGGTGAAAGCTCGACGCCCGAATGAGGTCTTCGATTGCGTCCACGCTCAATGCAGTCATTTCTTCCGGCGACTTCGCCACGGCAAAGAGCCGCTTCGCAACCGGCAGCGACACCTCGTCGCGCGTGCGAATCGACAGGATGCAGCCCACGAGAATCTGAAACGGCGAGCCGTAACCGTCTTCGGCCAACTCGAACAGCGCCGCCTTCGGATACGGCGCCACGGCCTCCTCGATCCGTTCGAGCGCCGCATCGACGTCGAAGGGCCGCTTCTTCATCGCAATTAGACCGCCGGCACCGGCGTCCAGCGCCCGGCCTCGGCGTTCGAGCGCACGGCGGCGTCCAGCACCGCCTGCACTTTCGCGCCGTCCATCATGTCGGGGCACGACGGCTTTCCCTCCGCGACGTGCTTCACGAACTCGTACATGCTGGCCACGTGAAAGCGGTCCCAGCCGATGGTGTTCTTTGGGCCGGGGTAGTGCGCGGGCGACGGGTAGCGCTGCACGGACTCGATCGCCTTGAATCCGCGGTCGCCGCCGTAGTGCCCCTCGTGGCAGGTGGCGTCGTAGAACTCGAGGAAGTTCGGCTGCATGAGGTTGAAGCGGAGCGCGCCCTTGCTGCCGTGCGCCTCGAAGCGGATTTCGTCCTGCGTGCCCGTGGCGAGTCGCGATGATTCGATCGTGCCGACGGCGCCGTTCTCGAGCCGGCACACGAGGATCGAGATATCGTCCACCTCGACCGGTGCTTTCTTTGAAGGGTCGTCTTTCAAGGGACGCTCCGGAATCATCGTCGCGCCCAGGTGCTGCACCTCGGCAATCTCGCCCAGCAGGTGCCGCGTAAGGTCGATCACGTGCGAACCCAGGTCGAACAGTGCGCCGCCCGGGCCGCTGCGTTCCTTGTCCAGGCGCCACGTATGCGGCCGGTTCGGGTCGACGTAGCCGGCGTGCAGGTAGCACACCCGCGCCGAATAGAGCCGCCCCAGCGCGCCGGCGTCCATCAGTTGCTTCGCGCGCAGCAGCGCCGGCACGAAGCGGTATTGGAACGTCACCTGCGTCACCAGTTCGGGGTGTGCCGCGGCGGCCTGCGCCATCGCGCGCGCATCGTCCAGCGACGTGGCCAGCGGCTTGTCGACGTAGACGTGCTTACCCGCTTCCAGCGCCGCCAGCACGATGTCCTTGTGCGTGTCGTTCGGCGTGCAGACGTTGATGATATCGACATCCGACGCGCAGAGTTCCCGGAAGTCGGTCGTGCCGAAGGAGAATCCGTCGCGCTCGACCGCGCGCCGCCAGCTCTTTTCCGTGCTCGTGGCGACGCCAACGAGTTCGATGCGCGCAGGCAAGGTGTCGTAGAAATAGCCGAGCGAGCGGTAGGCATGGCTGTGGGTCTTGCCCATGAAGCCGTAGCCGACGATTCCCACGCGCAACGCTGAAGTAGGGCTCATTCTTTGCTCCGTTAGGGAAGTTTTCTTGATGATTCGTTATGTGCTGAAGCGGTCTTGATTGTGCGAAAGCCCTCACCCCACCCCTCTCCCAGGGGGAGAGGGAGGAAGACTCCAGCGGGTGAGGGCTTCCGCACAACTCAGCCTATTCGCCCGGCACGCTAGGCGCGTACGGCCTCGATCTTCGCCATGGCGTCGTCAATCTCGGCGGGCTTCAGGAAGCCGATGGTGATCGCATCCACGCAGCCGAGCGTCAGCACATACTGCAGCGACTCCGCGAGCTGTCCCGCGAGTTCGCCTTCGCCGGCGATCTTCATGCCGAGGATGCCCTTGCCGGAATCGTGCGCTTTCCGCAGCAGGGGCACCACCTGTTCCGGCGTGCCGTCCATCTTGACGCCTTTGGGATTGATCCGCGCAAGGATCACATCGACCCACTCCGAATCCACGGCCCGCTGCAGCGCCTCGAGGGTATGGTTCGAACATCCGATGGCTCGAATCTTCCCCTGCGCCTTCAGTTCCGCCAGCGCGTCCATTTCCGCCTTGCGCTTCTCGGGCCAGTCGCCGTCGGTCATGCAATGCAGCAGCACCGCGTCCAGATAATCGACATCGAGCTCCTTGCGGAACCGCTCGACATCGGCGTTGATATCTTCCGGCTTCTTGGCCACGGTTTTCGTGAGCAGCATGACCTTGTCGCGCGGCACGGAGCGCTTGAGCGCTTCCTTCACGTAATCGTGCGCGCCGTACATGTCGGCCATGTCGTAGTACCGCAGGCCTTTCGCGTACGCGTGCTCGATGCACGACACGAACGCCTCGCGGCCCTGCCGGTTCTGCTCGGAGCTGCCGTTCCAGGCCTTTGTGCCGGTGCCCATGCCGAGCAGGGTGCACTTAATGCCCGACTTCCCGAGCGTGCGCTCCATCGTCGCGGAGAGCGTCGCCGCGGGCTCTTGTCCAAGCGCGGGCAACGCCAACCCGGCCGCCAAGGTTCCCGCGGCCGAATAGCGCATGAAATCGCGTCGCGTAATGGATTTCATGACTTGTTCCTTTCGCAATTCATCAAACGGGGTGCTCGACCTCGCAGTCATTCTAGCGAAACGCGCGCCAAAGAACGAGGCCAGCGTATGCTACGCCGCTCCACCAACCAATCGTGCATCCAGCGTGATCTCGGCGCCTTTGAGCAGCTTCGATACGGGGCAATTCGCCTTAGCGTCTTCGGCCTGTTTTTTGAACGTCGCCTCGTCGATGCCCGGTATCTCGGCTTCCGTCACGAGGTCGATGCGCGGAATCCCGAAACCTTCGCCCTGCTTTTCGAGGTGGACCTTGGCGGTGGTGTGAACGCGGGTCGGGGGATGACCGGCTTGCGCCAGGCCGTGCGAGAGCGCCATTGAGAAGCAACCCGCGTGCGCCGCGGCGATCAGTTCCTCCGGGTTCGTGCCCGCGCCGTCCTCGAAGCGCGACTGAAACGAGTATCTTCCTTCGTATGCGCCGCTGCCGAGTTTCATTGTTCCGTTACCGCTTTTCAGGTCGCCGTTCCATTGAGCTTCCGCATTGCGAGTAGGCATGGCATAAGCCTCCGTTTGTGGGGGTTATTGGTGAGGAATCTGGGAGAAAGGCGCCGCCAGAAACAGCGGGCCAAACCGTGACACCCGCATCATACACGGCCTTGGGGAAGCGATCCAAGAGCTTGACAGGATACCAGGATTTTCAGGATGGACAGGATGGGGAAACTGCACGATCACCACAAAGGCTCAAAGACTCAAAGAACTGCAAGAGTTTTTGACAGGATTTACAAGATTGGGAAGTATGAGGAGCTCTTCATCTTCCCAATCCTGTAAATCCTGTCAAAAAGAAAACCCCTGAGCCGATTTCCGACCCAGAGGTTCAGCTTTTTCTCAGGTTTACATCAGCCCTTGTGTGCGGTCTCGTACGCGGAGATTTTGTCCTCGTGCAGCAGCGTAAGGCCGATCTGGTCCCAGCCGTTCAGGAGGCACTGCTTCTTGAAGGGGTCCACGTCGAAGGGAATGGCTTCGCCGTTGGGCTTCAGGATGTGCTGGTTCGGGAGGTCAATGACCAGTTCATACCCTTCCGTCTCGCGCGTGTCCTTGAACAACTGCTCGATGACATCGACGGGCACGCGGATCGGCAGCATGCCGTTGTTGAAGCAGTTGTTGAAGAAGATGTCGGCGAATGACGGCGCGAGAATGCAGCGGAAGCCGTAATCGTTCAGCGCCCACGGCGCGTGCTCGCGCGACGACCCGCAGCCGAAGTTGTCCTTCGTGAGCAGGATGGTTGCGCCCTGGTAGCGCGGCGCATTCATCTCGAAGGCCGGATCCGGCGAACCGTCCGGCTTGAAGCGCCAGTCGAAGAACAGGAATTGCCCGTAGCCCGTGCGCTCGATGCGTTTCAGGAACTGCTTCGGGATGATCTGGTCCGTGTCCGCATTCAGCGCCTCCAGCGGCGCCACTTTGCCCTTCAATACTGTAAAGGCTTCCATTGGATTGCTCCTTATAGCGAAGCGCTCTCGCGCTTGTCTTCCACCGCGTTTGAAATCGTCTCCAGCGGGGCCACGCCCGAGATGTGGAAGGGCACAAAGCCCATCCGCGTCCAGGTTTCGCGAGCCTCGATGTTGCCCGGCGCCCAATTGAGCACCATTTTCTCTATCCCGCGTTCGCGGAAATACTCCACGGCCGCACGCATCATTCGCTTGCAGAGACCGCGCCGGCGATGCTCCGGATCCACCCATACGTCGTCCACGCGTCCGTAGAGCCGCGGGACAATGCCCGGCACGTCCTCGATGCGAGCTATGAGCATGGCCACCGGCACATCGATCCCTTCCGCCGCCGACACGACCGCGTATCTGTTCTGGGCCAAGGCATTCCGGTAGAACTCCGGCAGGGTCGCGATGTGTTCCTCGGAAAATGGCGACACCACGGGCGTCCCAACCTGCAAATGTGCCTGGAGCCGAAGCCGCATCGCCGCCAGCGCCTCCACGTCCGCTTCGACAGCGGGACGAATCACGTACTTGCAGTCTTCCGACATTCCTACGACCTCCGTCCCAAAATCGAAAATCGAAAATCTGAAATCGAAAATTCTATTTGTATTCCCAATTGCGGATATCGACGAACTTACCTTCAATCGCCGCCGCAACAGCCATAGCCGGGCTCACCAGGTGCGTGCGGCTGCCCTTGCCCTGGCGGCCTTCGAAGTTGCGGTTCGACGTCGAGGCGCAACGGTCGCCGGGGTTGAGGATGTCCGCGTTCATCGCGAGGCACATCGAGCAACCGGCCTCGCGCCATTCGAAACCGGCGTCCTTGAAGATCCGGTCGAGGCCTTCCTGTTCGGCCTGCTGTTTGACGAGCTTCGATCCCGGCACTACCAGCGCCTGATCGATTTTCGGATTGACCGTGTAGCCCTTCACGACTCGCGCGGCCGCGCGGAGGTCTTCCAGGCGACCGTTCGTGCAGGAGCCCAGGAACATCTTGTTGATGGTAATCTCGGTAATGGGCATGCCCTCGGCGAGGTCCATGTATTTTAGCGCCGCTTCCGCCGCCAGCCGCTGGTTCGCGTCGGCCAGCTCGTTCAGCACCGGCGTCTTGCCCGACACCCCCGTCACCATGCCCGGCGACGTGCCCCAGGTCACTTGCGGCTCGATGTCTTCGCCCTTCAGCACCACCGTTGTGTCGTAGGTGCAGCCGCGGTCGCTCGCCCACGCCGACCATTCTTCCATGAGCTGTTCCCAGCTCTTGTCGGCCGGGATGTATTCGCGCCCGCGCAAGTATTGGAACGTCGTCATATCCGGCGACACCAGCCCGGCCCGCGCGCCGCCTTCGATGGTCATGTTGCAGACCGTCATCCGGCCTTCCATGCTCATGTTGCGCATTACGTCGCCGGTGTATTCGATGACGTAGCCCGTGCCGCCGGCCGTGCCGATCTTGCCGATCACCGCGAGCACAACGTCCTTGGGCGTGATGCCGGGCTTCAGCGCGCCCTCGATGCGCACCTCCATCGTCTTCGACTTCTGCTGCAGCAACGTTTGTGTGGCCAGCACATGCTCGACCTCGCTCGTGCCGATGCCGAACGCCAGCGCGCCCAGCGCCCCGTGCGTGGCCGTGTGCGAGTCGCCGCAGACGATCGTCATGCCCGGCCGCGTCAGGCCCAGTTCCGGGCCCACCACGTGCACGATGCCGTTGCGCCGATCGGCCATGTTGAAGCAGGCCACGCCGAACTCGTCGCAGTTGGTCTGCAAGGTTTCGATCTGCTTGCGCGACATCTCGTCCTCGATGGGCTTCGAGCGATCTGTCGTCGGGATGTTGTGGTCCATCGTCGCGAAGGTCAGCTCCGGCCTTCTCACCTTCCGCTTCGCCAGGCGCAGCCCCTCGAACGCCTGCGCCGAGGTCACCTCGTGCACGTAGTGCCGGTCGATGTAGAGGATGGCGTCTTTTCCCGGCTCCTCGTGCACCACATGCGCGTCCCAAATCTTCTGATAAATGTTCTTCGCCATGTCCTCACCCTCTGTTAAGCAGTTGCTAGTGACTAGTTATTAGTTACTAGTTGATAAGGCATTCCGGCCTCTTCCCACGAATAACTAGCAACTAGTCACTAATCACTACCTGTTGTACTTTCTCAGGAGATCGTCCAACGCTTCGCGCAGGAGGACCGACTCATTCAAACCTTCGCGCTTTGCAAGGCGCGAGAGGCCTTCGAGTTGGCCCTGCGTATAGTGACTCGTCTTCGTCACCATCTTCTCTTCGCGCGCGAGGCAGACTTTGTTGCGGCCCGAAACCTTCGCGCGGTAGACCGCCTCGTTCGCCTTGCGCACCACGTCAATGTCCTTGCCGCCGTCGTCCGGATAGGCCGCAAGTCCCACGCTTACCGTCAGCGAAAGCAGCTCCTTGCGGTCGGCTGTGGAGAATTCGTGCGTGCGGTCAAAACCCTTGCGGGCCTCCTCGGCCAACAGGAACGCCGACTCCTTCGCCACGCCCGGCAGCAACAGCATCATCGCGTCGCCCCCGAAACGGTAGACCCGGCCTCGTTCCCCCGCGCCCGCCGTCAATTGCTTCGCCAGGGCCACCAGCACCGCGTCGCCCACCGCCTCGCCGTGCTCCCGGTTCACGCGGGTAAAAAAGTCCAAGTCGAACAGCGCCAACGACACACTGGCGCTTTCCTGCTCCGCCCGCTGAATTTCCCGGGAGTTGTCCGCCAGGAACGCGTCGTAGCCGGGGAGGCCTGTCAGGGCATCAATATCGCCGATCGCGCCCGTATGCATGAGGCTGACTCCTTTCCAGCAGCGTTGCCCAAGAGGCCCGAATCCCACCTCTTGGCTTACGGTGATTATACATAATACATCATACATATGTCAACATATGTATGCTCAGATGGAACCTTTATCGGTCGCCGGGCATAGACTTCTGAAGCGGAATTGCGTGCCCTTGGTATGTTCATTGGTGGCCCCGCGCGGACACATGGTATAGTCCGCCCGCCCGAGGTGCGCGGCGCAATACGGAGAAGGCATATGAGGCGAGATTCTGTGAGCAACTGCGAAGACAAGGGTCCGGCGATGGACGGCAGGCATTTGGGGAGCCGTATACTGGCATTGGGCTCGGTGCTCGTCCTGACCGCGTTTGCGGCGTCTGCTACGGAACCGCCTATCGTCTTTGACCGGGGCGCGAACCTGTTTCAGGTCCATCCTTTGATTAACCTGCGCGCGCCGTCGGCTCTCTATACGGTGGTGCCGGACGAAGCGGGTGTCGAGCCGCCGGTTGAGGAAACCCCGACCACGCCGCCTACGGTCGTTCGCAACATCTATCCCGAACTTGTGCCCGGCACGCGCGACGGCAGCACCAACATCATGGGTTCGTGGTTCCCCGACCGCAGCAAGATTGCGTACGTCTCGAATCGCACTTCGGACACGCGCGGCCAAATTTGGGTGGTTGACGTCGAAACCGGCGCTCACACCCAAATCACGGCTAACGAAGCGAACAATCTGTCGCCGGCGGTCTCGCCCGACGCCTCGCAGATCGTCTATCTTTCGACCAACAACATCGAAGACTTTCCGGAAGAACCCGAGCCGGGTGAAGACCCCGTCGTGGATCCGGAGCTGTGGCGCCATCCCGAGAACCTCGAGATCTATGTCATGAACGTCGATGGCACGAACCCGCGCCGGCTCACCGACAACGACATCGAAGAGGAAGCCCCGGTTTACTCGTTCTTTGGCGACACCCTCTACTTCATCGCCCGCGTCGCGGAAGGCCCGACCCTGTACAGCATCCCCCTCGATGGCGATCCGGGCGACGAAATGCCCATCCTGGGCGCCACGAATCTTCCGGTCCTCGGCACCTCGCTGTCGCTGCTGGGCGATCCTCTGGGCGACATCTTGACCTACAACTCATCGACGAGCGTATACACGCTGCTCGACCTTTTCACCCGCATGGCCACCACGGGCGCAACCGGCCTCGTTCGCCCGAGCCCGAGCGACGACGGCGCGGAAGTCGCGTATGTTCCCGGCGGCAACCTCTACGTCGCCGATGCCGACGGGGCCAACGCCCGCTCGCTTATTCTGACTGGCGACGTCACCTCTGCCCAATGGCGCGCACCCATCGGCGCCGCCACGCCGGTGGCTCTGCGCCTCGACCGGCCCAATGGCGGCGAGGTCTGGCCGCGCGGCGCCACGCTCGACATCGAGTGGAAATACAGTGGGTTTCAGGCGGGACCGGTGCGAATCGAACTCAGCCGCGGCGGGCTCACGCCGCTGGTCGTCGTGGCCTCCACCGAGAACGACGGCGTGTACGAGTGGACCATCCCCACGGACATGCCCACGGCGAGCGATTACCTGATTACCGTTTCGCTGCTCTCGAACGCGGCGGTCGTCGATACGAGTGCGGCGCCGTTTGCCATCGTCACGCCCCAGAACTGCCCCAAGCCGACTCAAGTTGCCGGCGTCGTTGCAAGTGACGGCGCCTACGGCGATCGTGTCCGCATCACCTGGAACGCGGCCGCCAGGGCGGACGAGTACCTCGTCTACCGCAACCGCGTCAACAGTTGGTCCAACGCCACCCTCCTCGACACCACCGAGGAGACTTTCTTCGAGGACACCACGGCCGCCGGCATGCAGGACAGCACCGGCTGCCGCGGTCCCGAGCAAGTCAAGACCGAGTACTTCTACTGGGTACGCGCCGTCAACGATTGCGGCCTCGCCACCATCAGCCAGGCCGATAAGGGCTTTCGCGGGTACGAGCCCCAAACCACCAGCGCCGCTGGCGACACCGTCCTCCTCGCCAGCGCCGTGGCCGCATTGGCCCTCTGGCGCGCGAAACGCCGCCCCAGGAAGTAACCCTCACCCTATTCCAACATGCCGCCCCCAAACTCGTTTGGGGGTGCTTGCTTTTTCTGTTGGCCTTGAAATACCTCCCTCTCCCTACCTACCATGCCCAAACGGGTCAAGAACATCACGGGAGGAACAACCATGTCCGTTGCACACGCATTCAAAGCCAACACGCAGTGCAGTCTCATTCTCCTGACGGCGTTGCCCTGCACGGCCGACAGCCCCTACGCCCCCGGGCCAGGCCTCTACCCCCGCTTCGACGCGAAGCAGGCCCAGCCGGGAGTCGAGTACGGCACGCTGCCCGACCTGCCGCTGCCCAAGACCATCCTGTACTCCGTCAGCCCGGACGAACTACTTGCGGACGCGGAGGCCTGGACGCAGGCCGGCTTCGGCGCGTTCTTTATCACCGGCGTCGCACCCGAATGGTCTTCAAACGTCTGGGCGGCCGACAACGAACCCTGGACCATCGGCCAATCCGATGCCACGCTTCAGAAGGTAAAGCAGGCCACCGCGAAATGCACGCAGCTCGGCGCGGACACCTTCCTCACCATGTCCTTCTCGCATTTCTTTGACTGGTTTGACGATGCCGCGTGGCCGCAGATCGAAAACAATTTCCGCCAGTTCGCCATCTTCGCCCGAGAAAGCGGCTGCACCGGCCTCGCAATCGATGTCGAATACATCTGGCCGCAGTACCACTTCAACTGGGACGGCTACAGCTACGACGGTTACACCCGCAAGGACGTCGTCGACACCATCCGAAAGCGCTTCACCAAAGTTGCCGAGGTCATGTACGACGAGTTCCCTCAGATGGTGCTCATGACCTTCCCCGAAGAACTGACCACGCTCGGCAGCCACGTGCAGACGGCCTGGATTGAAGTTGCGGCCAAGCGCAACGCCCCCGGCGGAATCCACCTCTGCCTCGAATACACGTATCGTCGTCCGAACATCCGCTACGTGTTTGGCCAGACCTGGATGAACAATCATCTCATCCAGACGATGCTCTCCGAGCCCGCAAAGGCCTACTGGATTGAAAGATGCTCGATTGCCGCGGGTTTGTGGCCGTTCGGCGCCGATGCGGAAGATTACCACGGGACGGAACCCACGCCGGAAGAGTTCCGCCAAGCCTTCGCCGCCTCGCTGATGTCCGGCAGCAAGTACAACTGGATCTACAGCCACAACGCGCGCGAATTCATGTTGGGCCGCGAGAGCAAGGAGTACACCGACACCGCCAGGCGCGACGCGTTCCGAAACACCCTTGCCAAACGCGACGTCGTCACGTCCTCGCCCTATCCGGAAGTGGCGAAGGCCCTGCGCACCCTGCAGCCGCGCGACTACAGCAAGGAACTCGGCGTGACGATCGTGACCACGCTGGCCGGCCCGCGCGAAGAGGTCGAGGTGAACCTCATGCCCACCAACATTTACGCGGGTACTACCGTGGAGGTCCTCAACGCGCAACTCTGGGATCTCGGCATGCGGATCTTCCAGGGCGAGGATGTCAATTTGAGCGAAGCGCTTCACACGCAGACGCAATGGCTGCTTGCCGGGCCGTTCGAAAACAGCAATGAGCAAGGCTTTGCAAATGCCTATCCGCCCGAACTCAATCCGACGTCCCCCGGCATTGCCTGGCAGCCCTGCGCCGCGCCGAACAACGGCGTATCCATCAACCTCGCGTCCATCTTCAAACCCAGCGAAGATGTCTGCGCCTACGCGCTGTGCTACGCCGTCAGCGATGCGCCGCGCGATGTCCTGCTCCGCGTGGGCGCGAACGACCTGTGGAAGCTGTGGGTGGGTGGTAAGCTCGTAGGCGAAAACGACAAGGGCGGCCGCGCCATCCTCGACCGCGACGTAGTACCCGCAACGCTCCCGGCCGGCACGACGCCCATCCTTCTCAAGGTCTGCAACAACAAGAAGGACTGGGGCTTCATACTCCGCATCACGGACAACAACGGAAATCCCGTGCAAGGCCTGACCCTGCGCACACAGCCATAGGAAAAGCACTTGACAGGATAACAGGCTTGGCTGAGGACAAAGTCCACCACAAAGACTCAAAGACTCAAAGAACTGCCTTTCATCTCTCCCATACTTCCCATGACTCCCATAACTCCCATGGGAAGTATGGGAATCATGGGAGCTCTTCATCTTGCCTATCTTGCAAATCTTGTCAAAAGCTCTTGCAGTTCTTCGTGGTTCTTTGAGTCTTTGAGCCTTTGTGGTGATCTTGCTTCTTAATCCTGTCCATCCTGCCAATCCTGTTATCCTGTCGAAAAAGGAAACACCCCCAAGTCATGAAGCCGACTTGGGGGTGCCACACAATTTTGGCTCAGGCTTGGCCGAAGACCGCCTTGATCGCCTCGAGATACCCCAACCCGTGGAACGTATCCGGTTCGAGGTAGCTGCCTTCCGTCCACTCGTTCCAGGCGTTCAGCGACACCACCTTGTGTTCCCACGGCTGCGCGTCGAGGAAGTTCTTCGCGGCGGACAGGCCTTCGCGGAAGGCGCGCGGTGTATTGCCCGAGATCGTCGCGGTGAAGGGATACCCGGCGTTGCTGTAGGTGTCGGACTGCACCGTGCGCGGGCTCGAATCCCAACCCATGCTCACGTTGGGATGGAACGGCAACGCGTGCCGCTTCACCGTTTCGTTCCAATGCGCGATGGCCTTTTCCATGACCTCGTGGTAGGGCGTCTCGGGGAACTGCTCGAGCGCCACGTGGTGCACCCACACGTAGGAACCGATGCTGTCAAACGCGAGCACCTTCAGCAATTCCTCGGGGTTCCGCACGATCTTATCCGTCGGCAGCACCTTTACGCTCCACAGCATGGCATTGAGATGCAGATCGGGGAATCCGGCCGCCTTGGTTTTCGCGCGGAAATCGGCCAGCGCCTGCGCGGCCTGATCCATACCGCCCAGGCCTTCCATGAAACTGGTCAGTTCGTAGATCGAGAAATACGGACAGCCGTCGATGAGCCAATAGCTCGGATCCTTGAAATACTTCTCGATGACGTAATCCGCCATCTTATCGAAGCTCTCGCGGGAGATGGGTCCCTGATACTGCACGATCTGATTGGGCCCCAGGCCGAACCCGAGTTTCGCGGGCATGATGTCGCACCACGTGTGGTTTGCCCAATGAATGGCGAACTTCATGCGGTCCTTGTTCGGGGCCTTCTGGAAGCCTTCCTCCAGGCAGCGTTGCAGGAACGGCTTGTCGTCGTACCAGTACCAGTCGTACAGGAAGATGTCCACCGCGTGATCGGCGGCCGCATCGATCTTATTTGCCATTACCTTCGGGTCGGCTTCATCCTCATAGCCCCACGCGGGCACGCGCGGCTGGCGGTGTCCGGGGAAGCGCGGCTCCGCGCGCTTCACGAGTTCCCATTCCGTCCAGCCCTTGCCGTGCTGTTCCTCGTTGCGCGGGTCCACGTGATAGTTCGGGAAATAGTACGCCGCCACCTCGTATTTCTTCTTCACCGGCTCGCCCTCCGCGTTGCCCTGCGCCGCCTGCGCGCCCGCCGCGGTTGCCGCCAGCGCCCCAAACGCCGCTAGGGCCTCGCGCCGCGTCACTCCACCACTCTTGTCTTGCGTCATCGTCCCATCCTCCGCTATGAATTAAACCGTACCAGCCTACCACATCCCCCGAAGAGGGTTCATTCCATCTTTGTGAGCTTGTTTGGGGGCGTGCTTAAGGCTTAAGGAAAAGCTCCAGAGTCATTGCCCAAACTTCACGCACCCCCAAACAAGTTTTTGGGGGGGCACACCGCATACTTCGAGACTCGCGATGCATTAAGGACCCAGAAGACCCAAAAGGACGAATGCCCGCTTCTTATTGCCCTCTCAGGAAGAAGCCCACTGCGAATAGCAATTAGGCTACTATCTACTTGACTATTTGTAATTGTGTACTTAGAGCGATTAGATATAGAATATGAATGATATCAATTCCCTGATGTGTCTTTGAGGGAGCGAAAACCGGGATTACTCTCAATCAGATTACACAAGGATAGATCTCGAACGTAAAAACTTGATAGCTCCACTTGCACTTCCGAATCTTCGGCGCACTTGCTTGTTTCATAAGGGGCACGTCAATGCAACTCGGTTCTGCTGGCCTAGTTCCTAGGAGGGGGGGTGACGTTAACTTGGAGGGCCTCCTTTTTCGAGTAGCAAAGACCGATTTGGATAATCGTGCGGCGCTGGAATGCAGATTTCGGGGATATAGAAAGTATGGGTTTCGAGATCCAGAGGACTGTCGAGACGAGTACGACGCCTATGCTACTCAGTATGTTTGCTATGACATCTCTGCTCATAACGTTGTTGGGAGTTTGCGTTGCATTTCGAGAACAAGAGGACCGCTTGAAACAGAAAGATATGTGAACATATCGAGGTGGCTGAATAGTAGCATGGTCGTTGCCGAACCAAGCCGATTTTCTGTGCCATCATGTAGGCGCTCTTTAGCGATCAAACTTGGTCTATTGAAAATTGCTTGGCTGGATTCAATTAACACAGGACATACCCACTTTGTGGCTTTTGTGAAGAAATGTGCTGTACCAATGTACAACTCCATCGCATGCAGACCGGCACCAGTACCAACTTTCACTCATCCAAGACTTGGAGGCAAGGAGCATATTGTCCTTTACGCAGACTTGTCACCTCATTCGCATGTGTATGCTCAGACAGAACATCCGCTGTATAGGCTGTTTTGTGAGTTCCATAGTAATATGGAACTTGATCATGATTAAAGGTGGGAAGTCCGTTGACTGGTCTGTGTATGCCAGCCGCTACGATCTCATGGCCGGAGCCAATCCGGCGTATCAGGAATTGGTGCGGCATTGTTGTGAGACTATCATGAAGCTGGATATTTCGTTCGGGGGTACAGTTGCTGATTTTGGAGCCGGTACAGGGAATTTTTCCACTGCTCTTGCTTTAACTTTGCCGGGAATTACTGTTCTTCACATAGATAGTAATCCTGACATGATTCAGCATGCTACGAGAAAGGCGGAAGCGCTCAATCTACAGAATTGGCATCCAATTATTCTTGACTTAGAATCATACCATTTGCCGCTTCCGATACTACAAGCCGCAGTGACCGTGCACACCCTGTACACCCTGAAGAATCCTCGCGAAGCAATAGCGCGCATATGTTCTAATTTGGAGCCAGGTGGATACATCTACGCGGCTGACTTGGGCCGTATTCTTAACTTG
>JAVEWL010000038.1:0-17051 GCA_034004565.1 FCB group bacterium
GGACGGAAGACGTGCGTGCTGCTGCCGAAGATCATGTCGGCCGTCTCCATAAGGGTCTCGCCCAAGGTCGGATGAGGATGAATGGTCATACTGAGGTCTGTGGCTACCGCGCCCATCTCGATCGCCAGTACGCCTTCGGAAATCAGTTCGCCCGCGCTCGCGCCGACGATGCCGACCCCGAGAATCTCTTCCGTGTCGGGGTCGGAGATGATCTTCGTCATGCCGTCGTTGCGGTTAAGCGTGGTCGCACGGCCGGAGGCTCCCCAAGGGAAGCGCGCGATATTGATGTTGCGGCCTTCCTTGCGCGCCTCACTCTCGGTGAGTCCGCACCAGGCCAGTTCGGGGTCCGTGAACACCACGGCGGGAATCGCGCGGGGCTCGAAGGCGGCATTCTTTCCGGAGATGACTTCCGCGGCCACGCGTCCTTCGTGCGAAGCCTTGTGCGCGAGCATCGGCTCACCCGTAATATCGCCGATGGCAAAAATGCGCGGGTCCGCCGTGCGCCGCTGCTCGTCAACCGTTACGAAACCCTTCGGGTCCACCTCGACGCCCGTCGTATTGAGGCCGAGGCCGCTCGAATTGGGTTTGCGGCCAATGGCCACAAGCACTTTCTCGAAGGTCTGTTCGGGTTGCGCAACATCCGCACCTTCGAAGCGCACGTGGATGCCGTCGTTGCCCTCCTTCATGTCCACGACTTTCGTGTTCAGGAGGACGCTATGCATGAGCGTGTCCACGCGGTTTGCGACGAACTTCACCAGATCCGCATCCGCGCCCGGCAGCAGGCTTGACGCCATTTCGACCACCGTTACCTCGGTGCCGAAGCTGGCGTAGACCGTGCCGAGCTCGAGACCGATATAGCCGCCGCCCACCACGAGCAGATTCCTCGGAATGCTCTCCATGTCGAGCGCATCGCTCGAGTTCATGACGCGCGGCGAATCGATATAGATGTTCGGCAGCGTCGCCGGACGCGATCCCGCCGCCAGGATGGTGTAGTCAACCTTCAATTCCTGCTCGCGCCCGTTGTCGTCCACGATGCGCAGCGTCCTGGAATCCACAAAGTTCGCGCGGCCGCGAACGTAGTTGATCTTGCGCGCTTTTGACAGTTGCCCAAGCCCGCCCGTGAGCTTTTCCACAACCGCGTTCTTGCTCTTGCGCAGCTTCTCGATGTCGATAGTGGGTTCCGCAAACGTGATGCCCCAATGCTCGGCCTCGCGCGCCTCGCTCATCACTTTGGCCACGTGCAGCAACGCCTTCGAAGGAATGCAGCCGCGATAGAGGCACACGCCGCCCGGATTCTCCTCGAGGTCGATGAGCGTAACCTTCAGTCCAAGGTCGGCCGCGTGAAACGCCGCGGCATAGCCCCCGGGTCCGCCCCCGATTACCGCGACGTGCGTATTGGATTGTCCGTCTTTATCGCTCATTATCACCAATCTCTTCAGTTCTTTGAGAGTAAACCCAAACCATTTTCGGCCGGCGTTGCATCCGCGAAAACCGCCCTGCAAGCACCCGGCAATCACTCTATCGTTTCTTGCGTTCTTTCCAATATCCCGGTTTCATGTGAAGATGCATTACCGCAAGAATGAGCGCCGAATCATTCTCCACGCTGTATAAAACACCGTACGGAAAGCGCTTGATCAGGCATCGGCGCACATCACCGTCTAGAATCGGCCAGGCCTGAGGGTGTTCGCACACACTCCGAATGGCTTGGTACACCTCCAGCGCAAAATCGAGTCCTAGCCCCTTCGAGCGGCTTTCGTAATAGTCGATTGCGTCTAGCAGTTCGGACTCCGCCTCCGGATGAAAACCGTACGGGATCACTCGAACCGCTTCCATATCCGGGCAAAAACCGCAGCGCCGGGAACGGCCAGTTGCTCTCCCGAGCGCAGCTCCTGCAATCGCCGTTGCGCCGCCGCCGCCCATTCCAGGTCGCGCTCCTCACTGGGGGCATTCAGACTGCGCAGTAGCGAATCGGCCAGCATCGCCCTTTCCTCCACAGGAAGGGATATGGCCTCATCCAAGATTTCTCTTACCGTCATACTCATTCTCCTGCTGAACCTTGCAAGCAGTATATCGCTGGATGCGACCAGCTTGCATGTCGGTTCAACCTTCCATGAAGAGCATGAAAGGCTGTTCGATCGCCTGCGCGACCCAGCGCGTGAAGCGCGCGGCGTCGGCGCCGTCGATGATGCGGTGATCGTAGGACAACGCCAGGGGCACCATGCTGCGCGGCTGGAACTGCCCTTCCACGTACACCGGCTCGACCTGCGTCCGCGCGACACCCAAGATCGCGACTTCGGGGCTGTTCACGATCGGCGTGAAATTCGTGCCGCCGATGCCGCCGAGGTTCGTGATGGTGAACGTGCCGCCCTGCATGTCGTCAAGCGAGGTCTTGCGGGTGCGCGCCTTCTCGCCCAGCGCGGTCAATTCCACGGCGATCTCGGTGATGTTCTTCTTGTCGGCGTCGCGGATGACCGGCACGAGAAGCCCGCGATCCGTATCCACCGCAATACCGATGTTGTAGTATTTCTTGAAGACCAGTTGCCCGTTTGCCATGTCGACGCTCGCGTTGAACTGCGGGAACTTCTGCAGCGCGTGCGCGATCACCTTCACGAGGATCGCCGTTACGGTCAGCTTGCCGCCCGCCGCCTCGACGCGTTTGCCGAACTGGTTGCGCATCTTCTCGATCTCGCTCACGTCGGCCTTGTCGAACTGCGTCACGTGCGGGATCGTCGACCACGCGTGCGCCATGCGCTCGGCCGTGCGGCGGCGAATGCTGGTCATGTCCTGGCGCTCGACTTCACCCCAGCGCGTGAAATCGGGCAGGGGTTCCACGGCCGTATGAGGCGTCGCGTGCGAAACGTGCGCCGCACCGCCCATGTCGACGTTCATCCGTTTCGCGAATAGCTTCACATCCTCGACCGAAACGCGTCCGCCCGGCCCGCCGCCCGGCACCTGGTTGATGTCCACGCCGATCTCGCGCGCCAACCGCCGCACCGAAGGCGCCGCCGGAACGGTCTCGCCCGCGCCGCGCGTCGAAGCGGGCGTCAAGCTCGCGGCTGTCTCCGTATGCACGTCCGTGGCGCTCTCTTCCGGTTCCGCCTCGTCCGAGGACTCCTGATTCACCGGCGTCTTGCGCGCGGGCGGCGCATCCTGCAGCGCGGTGGTCGAAGGCTCCTCGGCCACCTGTTCTTCCAGGTCTTCATCGTCTTGGGCGACGACCGCGGCCGCGTCTCGAACCGGCTCGGCCTTGCGTGTTGCAGCCGCCTTGGGCTCGGCCTTCTTGGGCGGCGCTGGGGCTGCCGCCGCACCGTCGCTCGACAAGGTAAAGATAATCTCCCCCACGCGGATCTTCTGGCCTTCCTTCGCCCGCACTTCGGCCACGCGACCGGCAACGGTGGACGGGACCTCGACGGTGGCCTTATCGGTTTCAATTTCGAGGACCGGCTGGTCCACCTGGATCTCGTCGCCCGCGGAAACCATTACCTTGACCACGCTGGCGCTGTCGATATTTTCACCCAATTCGGGAAGTTTGAATTCGGTTGCCATGTTGTTTATGTCCTCAATCTGAGCCGCGCCAATCACACCGTCAACGGGTTCGGTTTATCCGGGTTGATTCCCAAATCCTGCATTGCCTTCTTCACTACTGCGGGCTTGAGTTTCTTCTGCTCGGCCAGCGCGTTCAGCGTCGCGAGGGTCACCCACCGTGCATCCACTTCGAAGAAGTCACGCAGGGCGTCGCGCCCATCGCTGCGCCCGAACCCGTCGGTGCCCAGCGAGACCAGTTCGCCCGGGACCCACCGGCCGATGGAATCGGGCATGGCCTTGATATAGTCGGAAGACGCCACGAACACGCCGTCCTCGCCCTTCAGGCACTCGGTCACATACGGCACGTGCGGTTTCTCGCCGGGGTGCAGCATGTTGTGACGCTCGCACTCGAGCCCGTCGCGCCGCAGTTCCTTGTAGCTCGTCACGCTCCAGACGTCCGCGGACACTCCGTAGGCCTCGAGCATCTTCTGCGCCTTCAGCACCTCGTTCAGGATCGAGCCGCTGCCGAAGAGCTGCGCGCGGCACTTCGAGTCCTTCAGTTCCGAGGGCTTCAGCCGGTACATGCCCTTGAGGATGCCTTCCTTCGCGTCTTCCGGCATGGGCGGCATCGCGTAGTTCTCGTTCATGACCGTCAGGTAGTACTGGACATCTTCCTGCTCCTCGTACATGCGGCGGATGCCGTCGCGCACGATGACCGCGAGTTCGTAGGCATACGCGGGGTCATAGGCCACGACGGTCGGAAACGCGAGCGCCATGTGGTGGGTGTGGCCGTCCTGGTGCTGGAGGCCTTCGCCGGCCAGCGTCGTGCGCCCGGCCGTGCCGCCCACGATGAACCCGCGGGCACGCATGTCGCCGGCGGCCCAGATGAGGTCGCCGATGCGCTGGAAGCCGAACATCGAGTAGTAGATGAAGAACGGAATCATATTGAGACCGTGCGAGGAGTACGCCGTGCCCGCCGCGACAAAAGACGCCATCGACCCCGCCTCGGTGATGCCTTCCTCGAGGATCTGCCCGTTCGTGGCTTCCTTGTAGTAGATGAGGCTGTCGGAATCGACCGGCTCGTAGAGCTGCCCCTGGTGCGAGTAAATGCCGATCTGCCGGAACATCGCCTCCATGCCGAAGGTGCGTGCCTCGTCGGGCACAATCGGCACGATGAGCTTGCCGAGTTCCTTGTCGCGCAGCAGCTTCGCCAGGATTCGCACGAATACCATCGTGGTCGAGACCTGCCGCCCGTCCGTGCCCGCGTAGAACTCTTCAAACAGCGATTCTTCCGGCGTCTTCAGGGGCGCGATGTCGCTGCGGCGCTGCGGCAGGCCGCCGCCGAGTTGCTCGCGCCGGCTGCGCAGGTAGACCATCTCCGGGCTCTCGTCCGACGGCCGGTAGAACGGCGCCGACGCCACATCCTCGTCCGATATGGGAATGCCGAAGCGCGTACGGAACTCGCGCAGTTCATCTTCGTTCAACTTCTTCTGCTGGTGGGTGATGTTCTTGCCTTCGCCCGATTCGCCGAGGCCGTAGCCCTTCACGGTCTTCGCGAGAATGACCGTGGGCGCGCCGGTGTGTTTCACTGCGGCATCGAACGCCGCGAACACCTTCTCGGGATCGTGCCCGCCGCGACGCAGGCGCCGAAGCTGCTCGTCGGGCATGTTCTGCACGAGCTTGCGCAGGCGCGGATCGACGCCGAAGAATTCCTCGCGGATATACGCGCCGCTTTCGACCGTGTACTTCTGGTACTGGCCATCCACGACTTCGCCCATGCGCTGCACGAGCGCGCCGTCCTGATCCTTCGCCAGCAGCGGATCCCAGTCGCTGCTCCAAACCACCTTGATGACGTTCCATCCGGCCCCGCGGAACGCCGCCTCGAGTTCCTGGATGATCTTGCCGTTGCCGCGCACCGGGCCGTCGAGTCGCTGCAGGTTACAGTTGATGACCCAAATGAGGTTGTCGAGCTTCTCGCGCGACGCCAGCGTAATGGCGCCCAGCGATTCGGGTTCGTCCGTCTCGCCGTCGCCCAGGAACGCCCAGACCTTGCGGCCCTTCTTTTCGACCAGCCCGCGATCTTCGAGGTAGCGGTTAAACCGTGCCTGATAGATGCTCATGATGGGACCCAGCCCCATCGAAACCGTCGGGAACTGCCAGAAGTCCGGCATCAGCCACGGGTGCGGATACGACGACAGCCCGGGGGTGTCGTGCAGCTCGTGGCGGAAATTCTCGAGCTGCTGGGGAGAGAGCCGGCCCTCGAGAAACGCGCGCGCGTAAATGCCCGGCGAGGCGTGGCCCTGGAAGTAGATCAAATCGCCGCCCGACTCGTGGTCCGGGCCGCGGAAGAAATGGTTGTAGCCGATTTCATACAACGTCGCCGCCGAGGCGTAGGTCGAGATGTGGCCGCCGATGCCGCTTTCTTCGCGGTTCGCGCGCACCACCATCGCCATCGCGTTCCAGCGGATAATGCTCTTGATTCGCCGCTCGATCTCGCGGCTGCCCGGGAAGGCGGGTTGCTCCTCGACCGGAATGGTGTTGATGTAGGGCGTATTGGCGGTGAACGGAATTCGGACGCCGAGCTTGGCCGCCTTGATTTGCAGCCGCTGCAGGAGTTGACGTACCCGATCGGGCCCTCCCTGCTCCACTACGTAGTCCAGGGACTGTAGCCAATCCCCTATTTCCGATTCCCAGACTTCATCAGGGTTATAGGGCTTGTCTGCGGTACTCATCTTCAAATTCTCACTTTCCCCGTAAAAAACCTATGCCTCCGCCTGCATGAACACACGACAAGGCCCAAGACTTCCCGCGACACAATTCGAGCGGAAATCCGGCTCTCCGAGCAGGCGAAAACATGTTAATTATGGAAATTCGACGTAGTGCGTTTTTCTGCGGCAGGGGCCGCCGGCGCGTTCCCCCACTCAGCCGGGCCGGATCACCCGTGCGCGGCACCACCACGCTTCGGGAACAGTTGCGCCATCATTGTAGGCCCCCGTCCCCCGCACATCAAATCGCGGAAGTCCGCAACGGTTTTCCGGCAACGGTGCGAGGCGCCTGTATTTCGTTCTCCCCCTTACTCGTCCAGGAACTCCGCGATGAAATTGAGCGGTTCGACCCGCTGGCAAACGATCTTCAGCACGGCCAGCAACGGCACGGCCAACAGCGCCCCCACAATCCCCCAGAGCCACCACCAGAACGTCATTGCCACGAAGATGACCACGGGGTTCAAGGTCAGCCGGCGTCCAAGCACGGTCGGCGTGATGACGTACCCTTCAATCGTCGTAATTACCGAGAAAACCAGTGGCACCAGCATGGCGTGGAGAAGACTGTCAAAAGTCAGGATCGCCACCGCGGTCAGGATGACCATCGTGACCATGGCGCCCAGGTATGGAATAAAGTTCAGCGCCCCCGCAACGACGCCCCACAGGACGGGGTTTGGCATGCCAAGCAGGTACATGCTCACGCCCACGGCAACCCCCAAACCCGTGTAAATGAGGCTTACCGTAACCAGGTATCGGGAAACCCCGTGTTGAATCTCATTGGCGATCTCGATGGCGCGCCTTTTCTCTTCAAAATTCGGCAGGATCTTCACCAGCTTTCGCAAGAACATATCGCCGGAAGCGAGAAGGAAATACATGAGAATGATTACCACCACCGCAATCGCAAGAAAGCTCTCGACCTGGGTCAGGATAGTGCTGCCGAAGCCCGGCTGCTTGAGTTGGACGGTCATCGTGCCGTCCTCGGCGGCAATCTTCTGCCCGACTTCCTCCGTCGCCTGGCTCATTTGGGCCATCGGGCGCAGCAAGGGCCGAACCTTGCTTTCGATTCGCGTGGCCATCTCGGGCGCATCTTCAATCCATGCGGCGGCGGGTCCAACCAATCCGTAGACGGTTCCCCCCAGCGCGCCCAGAAGCGCCAGTATCACCAGGGCCGCGCCCACCGGCTCCGGACTATGGACCCGTGCCAGCGCCCGCACGAACGGACGCAGCAGCAGGGTGAACAGAGTCGCCAGCACAATGGGCAAGAGGAACGGCTTGGCAAAATACACCGTGTACAGGACCGCAAGAACCATCAGGCCGCGCATGGCCAGCGAGCGGACGTCGACCTGTTCTCCAGAGGCATCGGCAAGCGACATCGTTTCGGACCCGCTTGCGGGAATGCGCTCCTCGGATACGGTGCTGGCGTCGGGTTTGTCCGGCATGGATGAGACTCCCGATTGGGGAATGGGCCGTGGGTTGGCGCTATAGTGGAATGGAACCTTCCTCTTCACTATACCCTATCTGCCGCATATCCGGGGATTGCGCCGCGCCGCCGTAAAACGCGATAATCATTTCGGCCGCCGAATGCGCGGTGGAAGTACGGCGGAGAGGAGGGCAAATCGTGTCGAAGAGAATGCTCGCAATCGCGATGGCGGTCTGCGTTCTGGCGGGAGGCGTGCTGTTTGCCCATCCGGCCGGTGCGGCGGACAGTTCGGACGCCAAGACGGAGAATACGCGCGTTAACGAAAAGCGCGATAAGGTGAAGGCCGACAAGAAGGCGCGCAAGGAGGATCGCCAAGCCCGGCGGGATGGACGGCGCGAGAACCGCAAGAGCTTCCTCAGCCGCCTTTGGCCCTTCGGCAAGGATAAGGAGGAGGGCAAGTCCTTCCCCGAACAGAAGCGCTTCGGCACCGGCAACCCGCGCGACGCGTCTCAATACGAGGGTGTGAAGAAACCCGTCACCACCAAGGTGCGCAGCCACAAGAAAGCCAAGCGCGACGGGATGCATTTCACGCGGCCGGTCAAGGTGAAACGCGGCCACGCATCGCCCAGCCGCGGTTCCAGCAAAGATGACGTCCGCACAACCCACAGCCACAAGAACGGCGAGTTCCGCAAAGCCACGCACAAGAAGCGCCACGCACCCACCGGCCTGAACTGGAACCTGCCAAAGAAGCGCCCCCAGGACAAGCTCAACAAGGACGGCAAGTACCGTCCCTCGCAGTAGCGCGGATAAAAAGAACAACGGCCGCGGGCAAGCTTGAAGGCGCCCGCGGCCGTTTCCTTTTGCTTAATCGATTTCGACGAAGCGCGCGCGCGCCGCGTTGCAGATCGGGCAGCGATCCGGCACGTCGCCAATGACCGTATTGCCGCAGATCTCGCAGATGTGGATGCTCGGGATTTCCATGTCCTTGCCCGCCTGGACGGCCGCAAGCGCCTCCGAATACAGGCGGTAGTGAATCTCCTCGACGGCCAGCGCGTACTTGAACGACATCTCGGCGCGGTGGTTGCCTTCCTGCTGCGCGAGCGCCAGGAACGGCGGATACATCACCTTGAACTCGTGGCCTTCCCCCTCGATGGCCGCCTTCAGGTTGTCCTCGGTCTCCTGGACCGTGTCCAAAACACGCAGATGCGCCAGCGCGTGAACCGTTTCCGCTTCCGCCGCCGCGCGAAACAACTTCGCGACGCCCGGCAAATCATCGTCTTCCGCCTTTTTCGCAAAGGCCAGGTACCTGCGATTCGCCTGGCTTTCACCCGCGAATGCTTCTTGGAGATTGTCGTTCGTGGACATGGAATTCCTCCCCTTGTGCCGACAGCAACATTCCATCTATGCCATACGCGCCCAGCATAATCGCTCGGGAATGTTCATGGCAAGCAACAGCCCGGGAATTAGAAATCGCCTAACTCGGGCTCATTGAGCGGAATGACCTCGGCCGGAACCTGGACATGAGGCACGGAGGAATGCGTCGCCCCTGGAACTCCCGCCTTGGGGACAACGGTCTTTCTCAAAGCGGACGGAGTCGGCGCCGGTGTTGGCTCCGTCGCGCCTCCTCCGTGGCCGCCGACGAGTTTTCGCAGCGCCCTCACTACCTCGTTCAATTCCTGGGCCTGCGCCGACAGTTCCTCACTCGACGCGGCCGCCTCTTCCGAAAACGCGGCGTTGGCTTGCGTGATCTCGTCGATGTGGGCCACCGCCGTATTGATTTGCTCGATGCCCAGGGACTGTTCCTGGCTCGCGGTCGCGACACCGTTGATGAGCAGCGCGATGCTGCTGGTGCTATCCCGGATCAAACCAAAAGCGTCGTTTACGCGCACGGCCACCGCGACCCCCTTGTCGGCGCGATTCAACGATTCTTCCAGCAGTTCGCCCGTGCTCTTGGCGGCCTCCGCGCTGCGCTGGGCCAGGCTGCGCACCTCCTGTGCGACAACCGCAAAGCCCATCCCCGCCTCGCCGGCGCGCGCCGCCTCGACGGCCGCGTTCAAGGCGAGGAGGTTGGTCTGAAATGCGATGTTGTCAATCGTCTTGAGAATCTTCGCGGTTTCGTCCGCCGAGCGCTTGATGTCGGCAAGGGCCGAGGACATCTCCGCCACGGCACTATCGCCCTCGGCCACCACAATACGTGCCTCTTCCACCAGCGCACTTGCCTGCTTCGCGTTCTGCGCGCTCTGATGGGTCATGGAAGCCATTTCCTCAAGAGAGGCCGAGGTCTCCTCAAGGGACGACGCCTGATTGATGGCGCCTTCGGCCATGTTCTGGCTCGATTCCGCCACATGGGAAGACTCGTCTTCCACCTGCACGGCGCCATGCGACAAGGCGGCAATGGCCTGGTGCAACGGGCGCGTAATCGAGCGCGCCACCCACCACACCGCCAGCAACAGGAACAGCAGGGTCGCAACCCCTATGTACAACGTGATCCGCGTCAGGCCGCGCGCGCCCGCGAGGACGGTGTCCAGCGGGACAACCACGCCGAACGACCAAGGCGTATCCGTGTTTCCAATGCGAATCGGTACGTACTTCACATACTCCATGAGGCCAGTTTCTTTTGAGTCGACAAATTGCTCGGCCTCTTTACCTTGCGCAATGGCATCAAGGATTTCCTTGCTTGTGCCGCTCTCCGCCAGATTCTTGCCCGCCAGTTCGGCTTGCCAATGCCCGACGATCGTCCCGTTGTTGGAAACGAGAACGGCATGGCCGGACCCAAAGGGGTGCAATTCCTGCACAAGCCTGGATACGTCTGCGAGCACCAAGTCGATGCCTGCGACTCCAATGGCCTTGTCGCCTTCGAGGATGGGCACACAGACACTGGTCATGAGCGCATTGCCGGCTTCTTCCTCGACGTAAGGGTCAAGAATGCACTCATTCTTCGATTCCAGCGGGAACCTGTAGTAGTCCAGATCCCGGTAATCCGAAAGATTGCCGACGCTTTGGGTAAGCCTGACTTTCCCTTCTTCACGAATGGCGTAAGGCCCATAGAACCCGTCCTCCGCCTGGCCTTCTTTGCCGGCGAATTCGGCATCTTTGCCGTCCAGCAAGTTTGGCTCCATCATTATCCAGGTGCCGAAGTAGAAGTCCTTGGCTTCCGTGGTTCGAATAACCATGTTGTCGAACATGACTCGGTCAATCGCTTCACGCCTCGTGATCCCGCCTTCGACGGTCTTCCCGAGCACACGCGCCGCGGACATGGCGTCCACAAATTGGCCGGCGATGGCTTCACCGTAGTGGTACGCCGTTTCCTCGGTCTTCTCAAAGGCTTCGGCCTTCATCAATCGATTCGCGCGATCCGCGACAAATCCAATCATCAGCGCGATGCCTGCCGTTGCCACCAACGACAACTGCAACGTCGTCTTTACTTCCAGCCTGAGCCCTCTAAACATTCGATTCATCTCCTGAACTGCGCGAAACCAATACCACTCGACCCAGAGTCGCGCTGGCGCTTCTCATAAGAAGACACCTGCGCGCGATTAGCCGAGGAAGCCTTTTCCTCGGACACGATGCCTTCTCTGCCCGTAGTACCCTTGCGTACCCGCTCCGCATGCCCGGCGACCTCCCTGCCTCACGGAGGCCAGCAGGATTCCAGTTCTGGTGCGGCACGCTACCAGATGTTAACGCCAGAAAAGACTGTGCCACGGAGAAAGCCCAAGGAAACCGGACGTATCCTTTAAGAGGGTTAGCGTATTATGGCGCCTCTGACAACTCTACCTGTCGGCAAATCCACAAAAGAAGTTTAGACGGCAAGGAATTGCAGCCTCGAAATTCGACTCTTTAGCACTATGAGATACGTCCGTTACGTGCCGCATTTGCCGAGGCCGAACGGTCCCATACCAGACTGCAAAACCAAGTGGCCCAATACTCGGATACCTCTTGGGCGATACCGGAGCCTGCCGCCCGGAATGTCCATGCTAAGACGCACTGGACCCTACAGTATTCCCGGTTGCTTGAATCTGGAGTATCGCTTTGGAACTGGGGGGCTTCCGGCGGTGCCCGTTATGGGCGGCCATGCCCGGATGCTATACTGGCGCTTACTATGAACATGGGCGAGGAACTGCGCAATACGATTCTGGACTGCATCACCGACGGCGTGTTCGCCGTGGATGGAGAGTGGCGGATCGTGTCGTTTAACCGCGCGGCGGAGCGCATTACGGGCGTATCGGCCGAGGAAGCGATCGGGCGGCGGTGTTGCGAGGTGTTCCGGGCGAGCATCTGCGAGAGTGCCTGCGCGCTGCGCCAGACGTTGAGCACGGGCCGACCCATCGTCAATAAGACCGTCTACGTGGTCAATGCCGAGGGCGACCGCATCCCCATCAGTATTTCCACGGCCATCTTGTGCGACGGGACGGGCGCGGCCATCGGCGGCGTGGAAACGTTCCGCGACCTGACCCTGGTCGAGGAACTGCGCAAGGAACTTCACGACAAGTACTCCTGCGAGGACATTGTCGGGCGCGGTCCCGCCATGCAACGGCTTTTCGAAGTGCTGCCGATCGTGGCGGCGAGCGAGAGCACCGTCCTTATCGAAGGCCCGAGCGGCACGGGCAAGGAACTGGTAGCCCGGGCGCTTCACGCGCTTTCTCCCCGCCGCGAAAAGCGATTCGTCGCCATCAACTGCGGCGCCCTGCCGGACACGCTTCTCGAGTCGGAGTTGTTCGGATACAAGGCCGGTGCGTTTACGGGCGCCGGAGCGGATAAGCCCGGCCGCTTCACGGCCGCGGAAGGCGGCACGCTCTTCCTGGACGAAGTGGGCGATGTATCCCCGGCCATGCAGGTGCGATTGCTGCGGGTGCTGCAGGAAAAGGTTTTCGAACCGCTGGGGTCGGTCGAGCCCGTGAAGTCGAACGTCCGCATCGTGGCCGCGACGAACCGCGACCTGGCCGGGCTGGTGCGGGAAGGAACGTTTCGCGAAGACCTGTACTACCGCATCAACGTCATCCGGCTTGAGCTCCCGCCACTCGTTCAGCGGCGCGAGGATCTTCCGCTACTCATCGACCATTTCCTGGGCAAGATGGCCCGGCGCCACGGCAAGGACATCTCGGGCATTTCCGAAAATGCCATGAAGACGCTGCTGGAGTACGACTACCCCGGCAATGTGCGCGAACTCGAGAACATCCTCGAACATGCCGTGGTCTTGTGCCGCGGCGGGTTGGTCCAGGTTGAGTGCCTGCCTTCCTCCGTTCGTGGGAAAGTCTCGGTGGAACGCCGCCCCGACAGCCACGCCACCCTCCTGGAAATGGAAAAGGGAGCCATCGAGGAAGCCCTTCGGCATCACGGGGGCAATCGCAGCGCCGCCGCGCGTCAACTCGGCATTGATCCCAGCACCCTCTTCCGGAAGGCGAAGTCCCTGGGCATCCATCTGCCTGAAGTGGACGGACGCGCCCGCACCCGATAACACCCCACACCTCTTTGCATTCGGAACAACGGACCGCACTGAAAAGCCAGCCCAAGACCGCAATGGACATGCCACCTTTGTGAACTTGTTTGGGGGTGCTTAAGGAGTGAGGTAAATACTCGAGTCGCCGCTTCAAACTTCAAGCACCCCCAAACAAGTTTGGAGGTGGCATGTCCGAATAAGGGATTCAGAAGTGCTGAATGCGGATCAGCCCATCTCGACACTGCCGCAGTTTGCATTTGTATGGATACGCTGTATTGCAATGTGCCTGTGTATGCTTAAGCCTTCATTCCTTTCCATGAAACGCTAAAACCTTGTATGGCAGTTTCTTGCGACACTTGCTGGCCCTTTTGTGCCCTTTGGCAGCGTTCTTGCATTGTGTATGTAGATACCCGGCGTGACGACGGGAACAGTGGCAAAGTGCCACGGCCTCACGCGGGCGAGGTACCGGACAATGCGGCTTGCGGTAGCGGAGTGGAATGGATACGTCTCCCCGGTCTTCGATACGGCCGGCCGGGTGCGCATCGTCGAAACGGATTCACCGGCCGAGTTGGAAGGTCACGTGGCGGAAATCACGGAAGAGGACGCGGCCAGGCGGGCCTTGCGGCTCGTCGAACTGCGCGTCGACGTGCTGATTTGCGGGGCGATTTCGCGTCCACTGGAGGCCATGATCGCCGCGCAGGGCATCCGAGTCGTTCCGCGCGTGTGCGGACCCGCCTCAGAGGTGATTCAATCCTTCGCAATCAGTCAGACCTTGCCCGATGAGTTCGCGATGCCCGGATGCTGCCGCCGGGGCGGTGGCCACGGGCAGCGTATGCGGCGTCGACAAGGAGATGGCGGCGGGAACAGAAAGCGCTGTCCATGGCCTCCGTCTTGATTCGAGTCTCACGTGAACGGCAACGATTTTAAGGAAGGGAACTTCAAGTGCGTATAGCAATAACAGCGACGGGATCGAGTATCGAGAGTGCGGTGGACCCGCGGTTTGGCCGAGCCGCCTGTTTCATCGAGGTGGACACCGAAACCGGCGCCTGGACCGCGCACGACAACACGCAGAACCTCAACGCCGTCCAGGGTGCTGGAATTCAGGCGGCGCAAAACGTCGCGAACCTGGGCGTGCAGGCCGTCCTGACCGGAAACGTGGGGCCCAAGGCCTACACGACCCTACAGGCGGCCGGTATTGCCGTCTACCTTTGCCAGGGGGGATTGGTGAGCGAGGCCATCGAAGCACTGAAGGCGGGCAAACTCGCCGTTGCCGACGGTGCGAACGTATCGAGCCACTGGTGACAAGGATGGGAAAACGCCCGTTGGAGAAAGTGCTGGATGCGAAAGACCCCAACTGGCTTCAGTTGAATAAGCAGAGACCGTCCGAGCGGTGCCTTCTGCTTCCGGTGGCGCCCTTGGTTGCGGAAAAGACGAGTCCCCACCCTTCTCGTATCCCTCCAAGGGCGGCACACCGGAAGATCGAATATCCAAGAGATCTCAAGAGAATCACAAGCGTCGCCAGAAAGTTGCGACGTAGAAAGGAATGAATCATGCCAGGTGGAGATAAGACAGGCCCACAGGGAAAAGGACCGATGACGGGACGCGGGGCCGGGTATTGCGCAGGTAACGATGCGCCGGGTTCGGCGAATCCGGGGCGCGGCGGACGGGGCCTCGGGCGCGGCAGGGGCGGAATGGGCCGCGGCGCGGGACTGGGGCGTCGAAATCGCTTTGGGGCTTCGGGCCTCGCGGGCGCAGATTTCCCGCAGGACACGCGCGCCGAAGCGGATCTGCTTCGCGAGCAACTCCAAACGCTGGAGGGAACGCTCGAAGCCGTCAAGGAACGCCTCGAGCGCTTGGACCCCGGCCAAGGCCGGATTTCGTAATCCACACATTCGGTCGAACTCGATCGCGGATGCAATGCCTCGGCGAACGTTCGACCGATGGGGTTGCGCCGGGTTCGGGCGGCTCCTTTCCCGGCGCGGCCCCGATTCTTTGTGCCGCGAATAGACGTTGAAGGATTATTCATGAGAATCGCGATTGCCAGCGGCAAGGGCGGGACCGGCAAGACGACGCTTGCCACCAACCTGGCCTTTGTCGCTTCGAAAGAAGCTCGGCGCGTCGTGTATGCGGACTGCGATGTCGAGGAACCGAACGGGCACCTGTTCTTGAGGCCCGAAATCCTCGAGACCCATCCCGTGACCGTGCCGGTGCCTCGCGTGGACGAGCTCCAATGCATCCGTTGCGGTGATTGCGTCGATATCTGCCAGTTCAACGCTCTTGCCCTGGCCGGCAAGAAGATCCTGGTGTTTCCGGAGTTGTGCCACGGTTGCGGCGGCTGCGTCCTCGTCTGTCCGAATTTCGCCATCGAGGAAGTGCCTCGGGAAATTGGCGTGGTCGAGACCGGACGCGCGGGCGACGTGCTGTTTGTGCAAGGCCGGCTGAACGTAGGTGAGGCGATGGCGCCGCCGGCGATTCGGACCGTGAAGGCCGCCATCCCTCCGGCCGACCTGGTTCTGTTCGATGCGCCGCCGGGCACGGCTTGTCCCGCGATGGAAAGCGTCCGGGGATGCGACTTCGTGATTCTCGTGACGGAGCCGACCCCCTTCGGCCTGAACGATCTGAAGCTGGCCGTCGCGGCGGTGGATGCGCTGGAACTGCCGCACGGGGTCGTCATCAATCGCGCGGGCGCCGAGGAGGGCGAGGTGGAACACTGGTGCGCGTGCAACGATATCCCGATACTCGCGCGGATCCCCGACGACCGTCGCGTCGCGGTGGCCTATTCCCGCGGGCAAATGGCGGCGGAGGCGCTTCCCGAATACTTCGAGCACTTCTCAAACCTGCTGACGCGGATCCTCGACGAAGTGGCGAGGCTGCGCGCGTGCCGGACCGGCCGGAGGGTCACGGCATGAAGGAATTAGTGGTCATCAGCGGCAAGGGCGGCACGGGCAAGACTTCGATAGTGGCCTCGTTCGCCGCCCTGGCGGGCCGTGCGGTTTTGGCCGATTGCGATGTGGACGCGGCCGATCTGCACCTCGTTCTGGCGCCCGAGGTCCGGCGGCGCGAATCCTTCTCGGGCGGCCAGCGCGCGCGAATCGTTGCGGAGCGCTGCACACTCTGCGGCCGGTGCAAGATGCTTTGCCGCTTTGACGCCATTTCCCTGGTTGAGACCGGGGATGGCGGCAGCGCGTATTTCATCGACCCCTACGCCTGCGAAGGCTGCGGCGTGTGCGCGCACGAGTGCATGAAGCGCGCCATCGAATTCGGTCCGGTCGAAACGGGCGAATGGTTCGTGTCGGAAACGCGCCACGGACCGATGGTCCATGCGCAATTGGGCATCGCCGCCGAGAATTCCGGGAAGCTGGTCACCGTCGTGCGCAACGAGGCCCGGAAGATCGCGCAGAACCGGGGCAGAAGCCTGCTCATCGTGGATGGGCCTCCCGGCATTGGCTGTCCGGTTATCGCGTCCATCACCGGGTCCACGCACGTACTGGCCGTTACCGAGCCGACGGTTTCGGGCGAGCACGACGTCGAGCGCGTCCTCGAGCTTGCGGCGCATTTTCACGTTCCCGTATCCGTCTGCGTCAACAAGTGGGACATCAATCCCGAGATGACGGAGCGGATAGAACAACGGGCGCGTGAAAAAGGCGCCGAACCCATCGGCCGGATTCGTTACGACTCCGCCGTGACGGCAGCGCAGATGAAAGGTGTTTCCGCCGTGGAGTACGACGACAGCCCCGCGGCACAGGACGTTCGGAAAGGGTGGGAGCGGTTATGCGACAGGATCTCTTGATAAACGAAGAAACGGGTATGCCGGCCAACTTCGGCGCCATGGACAACGCCGATGGCTGCGCGCGTATCACGGGGCCGTGCGGCGACACCATGGAATTCTGGGTTGGCGTTCGAGAGG
>JAVEWL010000648.1:0-3600 GCA_034004565.1 FCB group bacterium
TACCTGATTTCGCTGAGCCCGGCGCTCATGAACCGCGAGTATACCGTAGGTCCCGACGGGGTCGTGGTGGGGCGCGACGCGTCGTGCGACGTGGTGGTGTCGGGCGAGACGGTTTCGCGGCGGCATTTCGAAATTCGCCCGGACGCGAACGGCCAGTTCGTGTTGCGCGACCTCAACTCCACCAACGGCGTGTACATTCACCGGCGCAAGGTGGAGCAGCCGATCGTGCTCGATGACGGCGATCTCATCGGCATCGGGTCGCCCCAGGCGGAGCAGCTTCGCTTCCAGTTTGAAAGCGGCCGGCGCAAGCCCTGGAACATGTACCTGCCCGCAAAAGAAGAGTGGACCATCGGCCGCGCCGAAACGAACGACGTTTCATTGACCTTCGACTCGACGGTATCGTCGAAACACGCGGTCATCCAGCGGCAAAAAGGCAGTCTGAATGTTCACGACCGCAACAGCCTGAACGGCACGTGGGTCAACGGCCGGCGGGTGAAGCGCGCGACGCTGACGCCCGCGGATACGCTGACCATCGGGTCCACGGTGTTCCGCGTCGATACCGAGCCGAACGGCATGCTGCGCGTCACGCGGCGTGACGGCCGCGACGAGATTTCGCTGGAATGCATCGGGCTCACGCGGGAAGTCGGAGGCAACAAGCGCATCCTGGACAAGGTGAGCCTGGCGATCAATCCGGGCGAGTTCGTGGGTGTTCTGGGCCCCAGCGGCGCGGGCAAATCGACGTTGCTGAAGGGTCTGAACGGGTATCAGCCGCCGGACTACGGTTGCGTGCTGCTGAACGATACGCCCTTGTACCGCTCGTTCGCGATGTTCCGTAACTCGATTGGCTATGTGCCGCAGGACGATATCGTCCATTCGGATTTGACGGTCGAAGATTCGCTCGATTACGTGGCGCAGTTGCGGCTGCCGCCGGATGTCACGGCGGCGCACCGCGCGGAACTCATCGATTCGACGCTCGAAACGCTGGGCCTGAGCCACGTGCGCAAAAGCCGCATTTACGAGTTGAGCGGCGGCCAGCGCAAGCGCGTGTCGATTGGTTGCGAGCTTATCACGCGCCCGAGCGTGCTGTTTCTCGACGAGCCGACCTCGGGCATGGACCCGAGCACCGAAGAGCGCCTGATGCGCCATTTCAAGGCCATGGCGCAGCGCGGGACCACCGTGCTCATCACGACGCACATTCTGTACAACCTCGGCCTGCTCGACCGCGTGGTGATCATGTCGCGGGGCAAGTTGGTGTTCTTCGGCACGCCCGACGAGGCGCTGTCGTTCTTCAGCCGTGACGGAAAGCCCTTGACGCGCCCGACGGAAATCTTCGAGATCCTCGAAGGGGATGCGCCGCCTGCGCCCGGCGCGCCCGAGAACGGCGGCAAAGACGCCATCGCCGAGTTCTATCAGAAGCGCTATCTTGCGTCGGAGCTTGCGCGGCGCCACATCGGGCAGGAAATGTCCGACGTGGGCCGCGATATGCTGCGCGTGAGCGAAGGCGGCACGACCCGAGGCGAAGGCACGGACTACGCCAAGTTGCTGAAGCACCCGGTGGCGCGCGGCGCGGGCGGCGGCAAAGGATTCTTCTCCCCGCGCTCGTTCTTCACGCTCATGCGACGGCAACTGGCGGTGAAGCTGGTTTCGCCCAAACGGGCGCTGTTCCTGCTCGCGGTGCCGTTGATCTTGGGGCTGGTGACGCTGTCGTTGCCGACCAACGGCTTCCCGGACGATGCCGCCTCGAAGGAAACGCGCGACAAGATTGCGCAACAGATCCACGGCGGCCGGGTCGATATCGGCGCGCCGATCAAGGCGTTGCTGTCGCCCCAGGGGGCCGAAGACCCGCGATCGGCCGAGGACGTGGTTTTCAGCCTGCAGAACGAGACCGTGGCGAATCTGCCGACGCCGTTGAGCGTGCTGCTCATGTTTGTAATGACGGCGGTGTTCATGGGTACATTGATGTCGTGCCTGGACCTTTCGACGGAGCGGCCGATCTACATTCGCGAGCGCATGGCCGGCCAGCGCATAGCAGATTACCTGGGGTCCAAGTTGCCGTTCCTGCTCGGCGTTACGGCGATCCAATGCGCCGTATTCCTGGCGCTGTGCTATGCGAAACCGGGCCTGCGGCAGTTCGACGTGGTGGGCGCCTACCTGGCCCTGCTGATGATGGCCTGGGCGTCGTGCGCGCTGGGATTATTCCTGAGCGCGATTGACCCTACGCCGGGACAGTTTTCGGTGATCTTCGCGATCGTGGCCGTGTTGCCGCAGTTGGTGTTCTCGGGCGGACTTGCCCCGGATTTCTACGGCGGAATGCCGGCAGTCATGAAAGGGTTCTCCTCCGTATTGCCGGCTCGGTGGGGGCTGGAAATGCTGATGACCGCGTTCTACGACCACTCTGACCGGACCGCTCTACAATGGACCGCCGATTTTGTCCGTAATACCGCTGGATTCAATTTCGGCGGCAAGGTATATTTATTCAATTCAGCGATTTTGCTGATTCAGGCCCTGAGCTGGCTCAGCCTGTGCGCGTGGGCCGTAAAGCGCCTTGACCGCGTGCGTTAGGCTGAATCAGGGTTGGCGGCAGATAGCAAGGGTACGATAAAGGCAATGGGCGATACGAACGGTCCCGAAAATGACGCCGCGACTCGGGTGAGCGACACGAAGCCCCCATCGCGTTTCGTGTTCAAACACAGCCTCGGCGTGGGCGGAATGGGCGAGGTCTATTTGGCGGAGGATTCGTCCTTGCGCCGCCCCGTGGCCATCAAGACCATCCGTCCCGACCTGTCGCGCGATCCCGAAGTGCGCAAGCGCATCGAACGCGAATGCCTGCTGCACGCCAAGGTGGGGCCGCATCCGCACATTGTCACGCTGTACGATAAATTCGAGGAAGGCGACCGGCTCAACCTCGTCATGGAATACGTCGAGGGCGAAACGCTCCAGCAGTATCTCGAGCGAAATCAGAAATCCGGCACCGTGCCGCCCATCGAAGAGGCCGTCGGCATCGCGGTGCAGGTTCTGGACGCGCTGGCGCGGATCCACGCGCAGGGCATCGTCCACCGCGACATCAAGCCTTCGAACATCGTCCTCGTTAAGGACGATTCGGGCGGCGTCTGCGCGAAGCTGATGGATTTCGGCATTGCCCGCGCGCAGGACGAGGACTTTGCCTCGCGCCTGACGCAGGAAAGCGGCAGCGGCCCCGGTACGCCGCTCTACATGGCGCCGGAACAGATTGATCCGCAGGCATTTGGCGATATTTCGCCCGCGACCGACGTGTACGCCATGGGCATTATGCTCTACCAGATGACGTCCGGCGAGCCGCCGTTTACGGGTTCGATTACCCACATCTTCAACGGCCACCTGCGGAGCGCGCCGCCGTCGTTGCGCGAACGTGCGCGGGGCCGCGTGCCGGAAATGCTGGCGGAGATCGTCGAATGCGCGCTGGCGAAGTCGCCCTCGGGCCGCTTCTCGACCGCGAAAGCCTTCCGCGAGGAATTGCTGCGCGTTTCGATTTCGGTGGGGGGGACGCCGTCGCCCTGCGACACGATGCCGTCGCGCGGGTCGGCGCCCGCCAGCACCGACCCGGTGATGACGCTCCGGGCC
>JAVEWL010000649.1:0-3595 GCA_034004565.1 FCB group bacterium
GTTGGTGTTGAACGGCTTGCGCTCAACCCAGCCCTGGTGGAAGTCCCAGTCCAGGCCTTGCTCTTCCCACTTGGCCTGGTCGTCCTCGCCCATGCCGATGCCCGCCAGGTCCATGGGTTCGTGATTGAAGGTCTCGATGCGCGGCACCGCGCCGATGTAGCCGCTCCGGACCAGTTCGACCGCCTCCTGGAACCACGGGCCGCTGCGCTGCATGGTGCCGCCCTGAAAGACCACGTTGTTCCGGCGCACGGCGTCCACCATGGCGCGCCCTTCCTGGATCGTGGTCGAGAGCGGCTTCTCGCAGTAAATGTCCTTGCCCGCGTCCGCCGCGTAGAGCGTGCACAGGCAGTGCCAGTGGTCGGAGGTAGCGATCACCACCGCGTCGATGTCCTTGTTCTCAATCACTTCGCGGAAGTCGTGGTGCTGGGTGAAGCGCTTAAACACGCTGCCCGCCATCTGCGCGCCCCGTTCGAGGTTCTTGGCGTAGAGGTCGCACAGCGCAATCGGCTCGATGTCTTCCTTCTTCTGCTGCATCACCCGGCGCATGGCGAAGGTCAGGTGCGAGCGGCCCATCCCGCCCGTGCCGATGTGGCCCGTCAGAATCTTTTCGTTCGCGCCCATGATGGACTGCGGCAAGATGGATTTCACGACGCCGGCCTGCGCGGCACTGGCCATGCTTGCGCCCGCGGCCACGCCCGCCGCGGTCTTCGCCGTCTGCTTCAGGAAATCGCGCCGGTTCAGGTCTTGCTTCGCCATGTCATTATCTCCTCGGGTCGTTGCCGATAGGACGCACGCCAAATCTCGAAATTCAATTCTAGACCGAAAACGGCCAGCCGTGCAACCGGCGCCCTCGCGCCGGAATCAGACCCGCGTCACGAAATCCGCGACCAGATCGCCAATCTTCGAGGTGGAACTGCCCTTCTCCTGGATTTCCTTGGCGGACATGCCGACGTTGTGCTCCGATTCCAGGTAGGCCACGCAGGCCCGCTCGACACAGGCCGCGGCTTCCGTCTCGCCGAGGTGGTCCAGCAGCATCTGGCCGGCGAAGATGCAGGCCAGCGGGTTGATGACCCCCATGCCGGTGTACTTGGGCGCGCTGCCGCCGATGGGCTCGAACATCGAGACACCCTCGGGGTTGATGTTGCCGCCGGCCGCGATGCCCATGCCGCCCTGGATCATCGCGCCGAGGTCGGTGATGATGTCGCCGAACATGTTGCCGGTCACAATGACGTCGAACCACTCGGGATTCTTCACCATCCACATGGTCGTCGCATCCACGTGGTGGTACTCGCGCTTGATTTCGGGGTAGTCCCTGCCGCCCATCTCGTGGAATGCGCGTTCCCACAGGTCGTAGACGAACGTGAGCACGTTCGTCTTGCCACACAGGCTCAACGTGTTGCGCTTGGCGCGCTTGCGCGTGTAGTCGAACGCGAAGCGCAGGCAGCGGTCCACCTCGTTGCGGGAGTAAACCATCTCCTGCACGGCGATCTCGTAGGGCGTGCCCTTGCGCTGCACGCCGCCGAAGCCGGTGTAGAGGCCGGCGGAGTTCTCGCGCACGACCACGAAGTCGATGTCCTCCGGCCCCTTGTCCTTGAGCGGGGTATCGACTTTCGGATACAGCTTGACCGGGCGCAGGTTGATGTATTGGTCGAGTTCGAAGCGCAAACGCAACAGAATGCCCTTCTCCAGAATGCCCGGCTTCACATCCGGATGTCCAATGGCCCCGAGGAAGATGGCGTCGTATCCCCGCAGTTCGTCCGGCGCGCTGTCCGGCAGCACCTCGCCCGTGGCCAGGTAGCGGTCCCCGCCAAAATCGTACTGCGTGGTGTCGAGCGAGAAACCAAACCGCTGCGCGGCTGCGCCGAGCACCTTCACGCCTTCCGCGAGCACTTCGGGACCGGTGCCGTCACCGGGGAGCAGGGCAATCTTATAGCGGGCCATGGACACAACTCCTTCCATTCAGATAACGAGGCAGGAAAACACGGAGCGCGCATGGTAGCACGCGGCATCGCCGCCGTCAAAGAGGGTTTAGCGGCGGAGCGCTTTCCTGCGGATGGCGTGTGGCGTTCGTCGTTTCGGGGGCGACAGGGACTTGCCCCGGGGCCGGCCACTTGTCTACATTGACCTCAAGAACGCCGGGCCGTACCCGCCGCGCAGTACGCGGAGTGGATACGCCCGCCGACGAAAGGAGGGCCGCGAACCGTGGGGAAGACAACGGTTGGGCTGGTTGATCAGCCGCACCACGCCCGGCTCCTGGTTTGGATCGCCGGTGCGCTGGGCGCCCTGGTGGGGCTGCTGGGCGGCGTGGGCGGCTTCACGTTCCTGTACGCGGAGGGCTTTTCCTACCTCAGTACGGACCCCAAGGCATGCGTGAACTGCCACATCATGCAACCGCAATACGATTCCTGGCAGAAGAGCAGCCACCATGGCGTCGCGGTGTGCGTGGATTGCCACCTGCCGCATGATTTCGTGGGCAAGTACATCGCCAAGATGGAAAACGGCTACCATCACTCGAAGGGCTTCACCTTCCAGGATTTCCACGAACCGATTCAGATCAAGACCAAGAACAGCCAGTTGCTTCAGGAGAACTGCCTGGCGTGCCATGACGACCTGGTGCATGAACTCGTGCCGGGCGCCACATGGGACTTGGACGCGGTGCGCTGTGTGCATTGCCACCAGTCGGTGGGTCACGGCGAAAAGGTTGGGCTGGGCGGCCCGTTCCGGGGCGAAGCGATGGAGAGAGGAGTAGGACAATGAGCGTCGTTCGAAGGAATTCCAGACTGGCCGTGGTGTTCGTCTCAGCCATGGTTGTGGTGGCCTTGGGCACGTTCCTGCTCACCGCGCTGCTCGTGAACATATTCGAGCGCAAGAGCGAGGCGCGCAATCCCTACGTGCGCCTGGTGGAGGTGGGGGAAGACGACACGGATCCCGCGAAGTGGAGCATCAACTGGCCGAAGCAATACGATACCTACCTGTTGACGGCCCTGCCGACACGCACACGTTTCGGCGGGCACGGCGGCAGCGAGGCGCTGCCGGAACAGAAGATCGAGCGGGATCCCTGGCTTAAGCGCATGTTCCTGGGCTACGCCTTCTCCATCGACTACCGGGACCGGCGCGGCCACGCGTACATGCTGGAGGATCAAGAGCACACGGAACGGCTGACCAGACCGCAGTCCGGTTCGTGCCTGCACTGCCACGCGTCGGTCATGCCGCTGTACCGCGCGCTGGGCGACGGCGACGCGATGAAGGGTTTCGAGGAATCCTACACCTACTCGTACCAGGAACTGAACGCGATGCTGCACGAGCTGGGCCACGCACACCCGGTCTCCTGCGTGGACTGCCACGACCCGGAAACGATGCAACTGCGCGTGACACGCCCCGGATTCATTCAGGGTATCCGCATGTTTGCCGAGTCCGACGCGCCGGCGGAGCCCTTCCCCTCGATTCAGCGGTGGCGCGAGGGCGGCCGCGACGAACCCTACGAACCGAACACCGAGGCGTCGCGCACGGAGATGCGCTCATTCGTGTGCGGCCAGTGTCACGTGGAATACTACTGCTCGGACAAGATGCCGCTGACCTTCCCCTGGGGCGAGGG
>JAVEWL010000650.1:0-3595 GCA_034004565.1 FCB group bacterium
GTTCTCGAACCTCCCGCGGAAAGCAAATCCGGTCTGCAGGAACCCGGTCTTATCGAGCTCAAAGACGGTCGCCTCATGATGCTCATGCGCACCGACCAGGGCTGCCAGATGCGATCGTTCTCCAGCGACGGCGGCGACACCTGGAGCCCCGCCGAAACCACCGGCATCCTCTCCCCCGTCTCGCCCGCCACGCTCGCTCGAATACCGGGCACCGAGGAATTGGTGATGGTCTGGAACGACCACAGCAAAATTGATCCCGCCCTGAAAGGCAAACGCACTCCGCTGACTCTCGCCATCTCCGCCGACGAAGGAAAGACCTGGGAGCGCCGCGTCGATATCGAAACTTCCCCCACCGGCTGGTACTGCTATACCGCCATCCACTTCACCGACAAGGCAATGCTGCTGGGCTACTGCGCCGGAAATACCGAACAGGAAAACGGCCTGGCCCGCACACGCATCCGCAGAATCCCACTGGATCAACTGCCCCAGAAGAAATAGCCACAAGAGAACGCAAAGATCACAAAAAAAGAGACCCCCGGCACACTCGCTGCCGGGGGTTCTCTTTGTAATCTCTGCGTTCTTCCGTGGCTGGTATCTTATGAGCCTTCGGCGGGCGCCTGATGCGAAATCAACCGCCGAACCTCCTCCTCAAGCTTCCGCAGGCTGAGCGGCTTACTCAACACCGTTGACGCACCGCTGAACGCATCGTCTTCCGAGTTCTCCGAATACCCCGTGAAGATAATGATGGGCACGTCCGGATGATACACGCGGATCTCAGAAATGGCCTCACTCCCCGTCATTCGAGGCATTTCCAGATCCATCGTGATGACGGCATACTCATTGATGGCGCACTTCTGGACCGCGGCAAGCCCGTCCTCCGCAAGATCCACTTCGAATCCACACACCTCAAACCAGCGTTTGAGCGCATAGCGGATGTTTTCCTCGTCGTCCACCACCAATATGCGCGGCTTTTCCATCAAATTGCGTCCTTCACCGTGGGCGGAAAAAACAAACACCCTTCAGGAACGGGACCGGTAGCCGGTTCGTCCATACCTTCCGGGACGCTTTGCCACCTCCACACGATCCGTTCCCACCTCCAGGACCGGAACTCTATGCCCGCTTCGAAAGCAAATTGAAGCCCCGCCCGGGACATCTGGCGTCGCGATCGCCGGAAAGCTCCAAGAGCGTGACATCTCAAAAAGAGCCGCAGCCCGCTCGTTACTGAACGAACTGACGGGTTGACCGGTTCCCTGTACCGTTGTTGCCACTTCATACCTTGAAGCGTCCAATCGGAGTGCTCATGGAATTATACAGCATCGCAACGAACTTGTTGCAACGATTCACCTCCTTTTCTGCGTTTCCTCCGCGAACGCGGCGATAATTCCGTGCCTTTCGCCGTTCCCGATCTCGAATTGCACGAATTTGCCGATCCGAGATAGCCTGCCCGGTTGCCCGCATACCCCTTTTTGAACTGCGCAGCCCCATTGTGCTACCCTATTCCGGCTTATAGCCGCAGTCCGGCGCTTGCTTGGGATATGCCTTCGCACAGCCTGAGCGGGTCGAGACAAGCGTTAAGAAGCCTGGCAGGCAGCCTTGGAGTGCAGATGGCGCGACCCCTGATCCTGGTCACAAACGACGACGGCATCTATGCGCCGGGCATCGCGTTGTTGGCGGCCGCGCTGGAAGATGTGGGCGAAATCTGGGTGTACGCACCCGACCGCCAGCAGAGCGCCGTGGGGCACGGGGTATCGCTTCACCGCCCGCTCCGCGTAACGGAGCTCAAGGACCGCTGGTTCATGGTCGACGGCACCCCGGCCGACTGCGTCATGCTGGCCGTGCGCGACTTGCTGTACGCCCGGCCGGACCTGGTGGTCTCGGGAATCAATCCGGGGGCCAACCTCGGCGACGACGTGACCTATTCCGGGACGGTCGCCGGGGCCTACGAAGGCATGTTGCTCGGCATCAAGTCCGTCGCGGTGTCGGACGTGCGCTACAAGCCGGCGCACGTCGAAACGGCGGCGCGTTACGCGGCACGGCTGGCCGAAAAGCTGCTGGCCGAAGGACTGCCGCGCAATACGATGCTGAACGTCAACGTCCCCGACGTTCCCTACGAGGAACTCAAGGGCGTGGCCGTAACCCGAATGGGCCGGCGCGATTACCAGGATGTAATCGTGAAGCGCATGGATCCCCGGGGCGGCGCGTATTACTGGATCGGCGGCGCCGAACCGAGCCACGAGATGGAAGAAGGCACCGACTTCGAAGCCATCGCTGAAGGCAAGGTGAGCATTACGCCGCTCCATCGCGATCTGACGAATTACGGGGCCATTCAGGCCCTCAAGGACTACGGGCTGGAAACCTGACGCCGCGCATGCGACGGACAGGGTTGAACGTATAGAAACAGTGGCAGCCGGCCACGATCGGGAGGGGTCACAGGCGACCTCGAACGCAGGGCCGGTTGGACTTCAAAGGTCGGGCTGTTGCCCGGGGAGAGTTGTCAGGATGTGCGGCATAGTTGGCTACATCGGCACAAAGAACGCTACGGAAATCGTCATGAACGGGCTGCACCGCCTGGAATACCGCGGGTATGACTCGGCCGGCGTGGCCGTCATCCAGAACGGCTCCCTGAAGTGCGTCAAGAGCCTGGGCAAACTCAAGGAAATGGATGCGAAGCTCGAAGCCAATCCGCTGCCCGGCGGTCTTGGCATCGGCCACACCCGTTGGGCCACGCACGGCGTGCCCAGCGAAGTGAACTCCCACCCGCACTTCGACAACGACATGGAAATCGCCGTCGTTCATAACGGCATCATCGAGAACTACCAGGAACTGCGCCACACGCTGACCGCCGAAGGCGCCCAGTTCCGCAGCCAGACCGACACCGAGACCGTTGCCCATCTCGTGCGCAAGTACTACACGGGCGACCTGTTCGCCGCCGTCAAGCGCGCCCTCCAGGATGTCACCGGAGCCTACGCGCTCGCGATCATCTGCAAGAGCAATCCCGATGTGATGGTGGCCGCGCGCCACGGCAGCCCGCTCATCGTCGGCCTCGGCGACGGCGAAGCCTTCATCGGTTCGGACGTGCCGGCCATCATGAAGTACACGCGCGACGTGCTCTACCTCGACAACGGCCAGGTCTGCGAGATCAAGAAGGACGGTTACAAGATTGAAGACCTCGAAGGCAACGCCATCACGCTCGAGGTGAAGCATATCGATTGGGACGATTCGGCCGCCGAGAAGGATGGCTACCCCCACTTCATGCTCAAGGAAATCAACCAGCAGCCGGACGTCATCCGCAATACGCTGCGGGGCCGCGTCACGGAAGGCTCGCACGAAGTGCAGCTCGACGACATGAAGCTGTCCGTCCAGGAACTCAAGGACTGCAAAAAGATCACCATCGTCTCCTGCGGCACGGCCTGGCACGCGGGCCTCGTCGGCAAGTACCTCATCGAGAAGTTCGCCAAGGTGCCCGTCGAAGTCGACATCGCCTCCGAATACCGCTACCGCGATCCCATCGTCTACCCCAACACCATCGTCATCCCGGTGACCCAGTCTGGTGAGACCGCCGACACGCTCGAAGCCATCCGCCTTGCCAAGAAGA
>JAVEWL010000651.1:0-3590 GCA_034004565.1 FCB group bacterium
ACGTGTTGTTGGCGTAAATGCCGCCGACACGGGCGGCGGCGAGGAAGACGAAGTCGGGGCGCTCGGCCTCGAAGAAGGCGGCAACGGCCTGCTGGTCCTGGAGGTCCAGCTCGGAGGAGGGGGGACCGACAAGGCGTGAAAAGCCCTGGGCTTCGAGGCGGCGTGCGATGGCGCCGCCCACCATGCCGTGCCGCCCGGCGACGAAGATTTTGTCGTTCCGATTCATCGCTTCGATTCCTGTCTCATCCCGGCTTTGGTTGCCTGTTTATCCCCGTCCGCTGGCCGAGGAGAAGCAGAAAGGAGGCGGGCGGCCGCTGATCCTCTTGGACGCCGCGTCCCAAGACGGCTTGCGGTTCCATGCACCAGCAGCCCTCGTGGATTTGCTGCGGCGTCGCAAGCCCAAGTCCGTGCTCCTGTTTCAGGATGCCCTCCCTGCGCTCGGCCTTCGTGACTCGACTCACTGGACAACCTCTCTTTCAAAATCCGTCGTGAGTCAACCCATGGAGGGACGGGACGGACAAACACCAGGACGTTCTTCGATGAGGGGCCGTTTCGCTGAATCGGTCTTGCAAAGCGCCCGCTTTTCATGTTTCTACAATGCAGATACTTGGACCGGGGCTGCTCATGGAAAGTTCGATTCAGAAGTGGGGCAACAGCCTTGCCATTCGGATTCCGGCACCTTTGGCGAAGGAGGCTGGAATCAGCGAAGGCGCGCCCGTCACCATCGGTGTTTCCGAAGGGTGCGTGGTCATTTCCCCCATCCATAATCCGCGTTACTCGCTGGAGGAACTTCTCGAAGGCGTAACGCGTTCGAACATCCACAGGGAAACGGATTGGGGAGGCCCGGCCGGGCGGGAGGTCTTGTAGCATGGCGGCAGCCTACTGCCCCCGGAGAGGCGATCTCGTCTGGATGGACCTCGATCCCGCGGCCGGAAGCGAGCAGACTGGCCACCGGCCCGTGCTGGTTGTTTCGGCCGATGCCTACAATCGCAAAGTTGGCATGGCCGTGGTTTGTCCCGTCACCAACAAGGCGAAAGGCTATCCCTTCGAGGTGCCCCTGCCGGAGGGCCTTGCCGTGAAGGGGGTCATCTTGTCGGATCATCTGGGCAGCAAGGACTGGCGTTCGCGCCGGGCCCGGTTGATTTGCCGCGCTCCCGACTCCGTGGTCGACGAAGTGCTTGGCCGCGTTGCCGTTCTGTTTCAGTCGTAGCCCGCACACAAACCCCCAAACCACGCGCTCGCCCTCTCCCCTTGCGTGCCCGCTCTGCCGTCCCCACCATGCGCGCCGCCTTGCCTGCCGCGAGGCCAGACCCCGTTGGAACCGCCGCGCATGACGTCCCCGAACCTCCAGGAAGAAATCGCCCGCCGCCGAACATTCGCCATTATCTCGCACCCCGACGCGGGCAAGACCACGCTCACCGAGAAGATGCTGCTCTACGGCGGGGCCATTCACCTGACCGGGGCCGTGCGCGCGCGCCGTTCCAGCCGCCATGCCACCTCGGACTGGATGAACATCGAAAAGCAGCGCGGCATTTCGGTCTCCACGTCGGTGATGCAATTCCCCTACGACGACATGCTGTACAACCTTCTCGACACACCGGGGCACGAGGACTTCAGCGAGGACACCTATCGCACCGTCACGGCGGCGGATTCGGCGATCATGCTGATCGACGCGGCGAAGGGCGTCGAAGCGCAAACGCGCAAGCTCTTCGAGGTCTGCCGTCTGCGTGCGATGCCGATCTTCACGTTCATCAACAAGATGGACCGCGAGGGGCGCGAACCACTCGACCTGATGGACGAAATCGAACAACTCCTCGGCATCCACTGCGTCGCGGTGAACTGGCCCATTGGCATGGGACCATCCTTCCGCGGCGTGTACGACCGCGAGGGGGACTTGATCCACGTTTTCGAGCGCGGCGCCGGGCACGGCAGCCGCAAGGTGATCGATCAGGCGACCGGGCGCGACGATTCGGCGCTCGAGAACCTGCTCGGTCCGCACGGAGTGAAAGCCTTCCACGAGGATCTCGAACTGCTCGACCTCGCGGGCGAACCCTTCGACCGCCGCAAGTTTCTCGACGGCGAGATCACCCCGGTTTTCTTTGGCAGCGCACTGACGAACTTCGGCGTCGAGCCGTTCCTGCAAGCCTTTGGACGCATGGCGCCGCCACCCACCGCGCGCCCCACAACCGATGGAGCCCGCGAACCGGCGAACGAAAAGTTCAGCGGCTTCATCTTCAAGATCCAGGCGAACATGGACAAGAACCACCGCGACCGCGTGGCGTTCCTGCGCATCTGCTCGGGGCGCTTCGAGCGCGGCATGACGGCCCACCTCGTCCGCGACGGCAAGGACCTGCGCCTGAACAACGCGATCACGTTCTTCGCACAGGAGCGCAAGACCGTCGAGGAAGGCTATGCCGGCGACATCATCGGGCTCTACGATCCCGGCGTGTACCAGATCGCCGACACGCTGACCGAAGGCGAGAAGATCGAGTTCGAGGGTATCCCGCGCTTCTGCCCCGAAGTGTTCGCACGCGTCTATGCGCCGAATCCGCTCAAGCGCAAACGCCTCGACAAGGGCCTGAAGCAGCTCTCGGACGAGGGCACCGTGCAGGTGCTCTACCCGCCCGAGGCGCTCTCCGCCGCCGAACCCGTTCTGGCCGCCGTCGGCAGACTCCAGTTTGAAGTCGTCCAGCAGCGGATGCTCGAAGAGTACGACGTGGAAATCAAACTCGATCCCCTTGGCTACACGACGGCGCGCTGGCTCGACATGCCCGGGGACTTCGACCATCGCAAGTTCGTGCACACGGGGATCAGCGACGTGTTCGTGGATACGCGGGGGCGGCGGCTCGTCGTCTTCCGCGACGAGTGGACGTTGCAGTACGCCGTGCGCAACAACGAGAGCGTCGTTTTCCGCACGATCGCGCCGAACCCCGTGGCGTGATGCAGGACGTTCTCAAAGTCCCCGATCTCTATGTTGTGCTTCGGCACTCAGCTCGGTCAACGTAGCGCCGCTACGCCTCCCTCGCCTCGGCCTCGCACGCCTTGATCTCGAGGATTTGAAGAACGTCCCGTACTTTGATAACATCCCGTGGCGTGATGCGTTACTTGTAGTTTTCGCGGATGGTGATCAGTTCGTAGGGGGTGCTGAGGGGCGGCTTGCCGTCGGGTCCGAGCAACCCCAGCGCCTCCATGTTCGCGTTGCGGCGCAGCAACTCGTCCGTCTTGTGGAAGTACTCGTTGTCGTCGCCCGTCAGACCGTTCTTGCGAACGGAGACGGCGTGCATGTCGAGTTCTTCGAGCGAGCCGTCCTCGAGTTCCTGCATGAAGAGGTCCTGCGCCTTGCCGTAAAGCATGGGCGAGGACGTGTCGACGCGGCGGGTGGGCGTGATGCGGATCACGCGGTAGCCATCAGCGGCCGGGAGCGGCGGCGCTCCTTCGATTTCATAGTTGATGCGAATGTCGCCCGTCACGCCCGGAGCCAGAACGAACTTGCTCGGCATCCTGGTGCCCGGGTCCACGGCGTGGTTCTGGATGCGCAGGATGAGATAGCCGCTCAGCAGCGTCGCGATGATCGCGAGTGCCAGGGGCAT
>JAVEWL010000652.1:0-3586 GCA_034004565.1 FCB group bacterium
GCGGCTGAATCAGTGTAGTCCCGGAACCTCGCACATGCAACGGCGCAACTTCAGTGCAGCCCGGTTTCCAATAGCCTGGTATTGGAGCCCGCTTCAGCGGGCTTTTGACCTTTGCCCCCGCCTTCAGGCGGGGGGTAAGGGCTACCCTCTGCAGAAGGAGCCGGCTTCAGCCGGGCTTTTCGATCCTGCTTTAGCTGAAGCGAAGCCCGAGAAGTCCGGCTAAAGCCGGCTACTTGTGTTGAGGCTCCAACCTACCCCCCGGCTGAAGCCGGGGGCAAAGGTCAAAAGCCCGCTGAAGCGGGCTCGAGTATCAGGCAAATGGAAACTTGGGAGCACTGGGTGATACGGCTTGGCTCATTGCAGCGGAAGCATTTCGATGGGGGCAATCTGATATTCTGGTTCGAGTAACGTGCGGCAACCATGGGAGCGAACAGAGATGCGGTCTTGGAAGAATTGGGCACGATTTCGTCTGACGTGCGTTGCCATCATCGTGATGTGCGTGGGGGGCCTCGCGGGGACTGCCGAGGAGGCGGCGACGGCGTACAACGGCATCGTGGTTCCGTCCGAGTGGCCGCCGCGCAACGTGACGCTTGGCGTGGAACAGACGCCCCCTTACCTCCAATCGCCTCCGGCGGTGATCCCGATCGACGTGGGGCGGCAATTGTTTGTCGATGACTTCCTGATTGAAGAGACGTCGATGACGCGCAGGTTTCACCTGCCGCAGTATCATCCGGAGTCGCCCGTGCTGCGCCCCGATAAACCTTGGGAAGCAACGGGACATGGCAAGAGCCAGGGTCCGATGGCGATGCCGTTCAGCGGCGGCGCGTGGTACGACCCGGCGGACAACCTTTACAAGATCTGGTACATGGCCGACTACGGCAACCGGGATCTGTGCTATGCGACGTCGAAGGATGGAATTCACTGGGAGAAGCCGAGCCTTGACGTTGTGGAAGGCACGAACGTCGTCTTCCCGAAGGCCGAGGGGGCGTCGGTGGTCTGGCTGGATCTCGAGGAGACCAACCCCGAACGACGGTTCAAATTCGTGTTGTCGCGGCTGGATCGCGAGGCCATTCCCGAAGGAATGAAGTGGGACGGATCGCTGTGCTCGATGCGCGTGCACTTCTCGCGCGACGGCATTCACTGGAGCGAGGAACAGGCCAAGACCGGTCCTTGCGGCGATCGCAATTCGGCGTTCTATAACCCCTTCCGGAAGCAGTGGGTATTCAGCATTCGGCATTACTCCGCGGGCGTGCCGGGCATTGCCTACGCGGTCCGCTCGCGGCGGTATTGGGAAAGCCCGGACCTGATTACGAACGTCCTTTGGAAGCCTGAGGAGCCGCCGATGTGGATCGCGGCGGATAACAAGGATGCGAACAGGCCGCCCGCCACGTTGGCGGCGGAACTCTACAACCTGGATGCCGTGGCCTACGAAAGCGTGATGCTGGGGTTCTTCTCGATCCAGCGGGCCGTCGCGGACATGGCCATTTTCCGGCCGAAGATTAACGAGGTGTGCATCGGGTTCAGCCGCGACGGGTTCCATTGGTATCGGCCGGACCGGCGGTCATTCCTTCCGGTATCCGAAGAGCCGGCGGCGTGGAACTGGGGCAACGTGCAGTCCGTCGGCGGCGGGTGCATGGTGGTGGGCGATGAACTGCGCTTCTACGCGAGCGGCCGGCGCGGCGACGCACCGCACTTCCAGGACGCGAACGGAAGCACGGGACTGGCCACCCTGCGCCGCGACGGCTTTGCCTCGATGGACGCGGGCGCGGATACTGCCACCCTCACGACGCGTCCGCTGCGCTTCAGCGGGAAGCGGCTATTCGTAAACCTCGACGCAAAGGAAGGCGAACTCCGGGCCGAAGTGCTCGACTCCGAGGGCAAGGTCATTGAGCCGTTCGCAGCCTCCGCCTGCGAACCGCTCAAGCTGGACGCGACGGCCCGCGAACTCCGTTGGCAAGGCGCCGAGGACCTTTCCTCATTGGCCGGAATGCCGGTGAGATTTCGCTTCCACCTCCGGCAGGGAAACCTCTACGCCTTCTGGGTAAGCCCCGACGCCTCTGGCGCGAGCAGGGGCTATGTCGCCGCCGGCGGTCCAGGCTACACGGGCGCCACCGACACCACCGGGGGTACGCAAGAACAGCGTTAGCACTCGACCGGCCGGGAAGCGAAGGTTTGCCTGCGAAAGGCTGCTGAGACGGCCAAAATCAGTATGCTTAACATTTGCTTGACAAGCTGAACCGCTTGCGGTAGATTGCTTATTATGAGGCGCCGGTCGTCCTGCAACCGGCCCACCTGTTACACGCACCGCACCTTGATAGGCTGCACGGCCCGCTGCGCTCTCACGACTGTCGCCTTTCACGCGGCTTACCCTCTCCAGAATTCCCTCGGCGGCAGTTCCTATAGTGCTGGCGCCCCTTCACCCGGCGCTCGCGTTCTTCACATGGCCATTTCGAGCCGCATCCATTGAAGGAGTCCGTCATGAAGCTCCAACACTCTATGCGCGCGTATGGACGCGCCCTGTGCTTCGCCTTGTCGATTCCCCTCGTTGCAGCGCTCGCATTGCTTACAGGGGGATGCCCGCGGCCGCCGCAATACCAGGACAATGTAAGCATTGAGACGCAACGGGCCGCGTCAAAGACCATCGGTCCCGCCGGAGGCGACATCTCCTGCACCGCCGCCGACGGGACCGCCTATAAACTGATCATCCCCCCGGACGCGCTTTCCTTTCCCACTGAAATCACCATGGCCCCGATAACGCAGATTCGCAACCTGCCGCTGTCGGGCGGCCTCGCCGGGGCGGTCGATCTCAAACCTTCGGGCCTCCTCATTGCCCGGCCGGCCGTTCTCGAAGTGGACACATCGGAATCGCCTGCCGCCGGCGAACTGGTCCTGGGCTTCAGTTTCGAGGGGGATGCCGATGCGTTCGGTCTGGGCCTCGCCGGCCAGGATGAGGGCGTGCTGAGGCTTCTCGTCACCCACTTCAGCGGTGCCGGTATCGGGTTTGGAACCCTCCAGGACGTGGCCGCCTTCGTGCCGGATGGAGTCCCGGACGAGGACCTGGCCAACCGGCTTCTAAGCCAGAGCAACAGCCCCGACACGCAGGCACAGCAGACGGCCCTGCTGGAGGAATGGTTCACGGAAATCATCCTGCCGCAAATCCAGAATGCTTCCACCGATGCCGAGTTGCGGAATGCGGTAAGCGATTACCTCCTGTGGCTCAAGGAATTTCCCTCGGCATTCTCTTGGGCGGTTGTCCCCGAAACCTCGCCCGCGTTCGCGGACGAGCGTCAACTCGCCGCCGCGGCCGCCGCGCCGCAACTCCGCGCCGCCATCGCGGCGAACAACGACCTGGGCGCCGCCAACGAAAGTCTCAGCGCGCTGGCGAACGTGCTCTTCTGGCAGACGCAGGCGAGCATTTTCGGCGTAGACACGGTGCCGGAAAGCCTTGACCGGGCGCGGATCCTGGCCGACCTTTGTGCGCACGTGGTGGTCGAGGAAGTATCGCTGCCGGATCCGATGCAGGTGGGGTTTCCGCACTCACTGGATCTCCGCTTCGGCCTCCAGTTCACAGGCCACCCGGATTCTC
>JAVEWL010000653.1:0-3585 GCA_034004565.1 FCB group bacterium
TTCTTGTGAAAAGAGCAGCCCTTACCCCCCTGCTGAAGCAGGGGGCAAAGGTCAAAAGCCCGCTGAATCGGGCTAGGGGACCTTCGCGATAAAGCCAAGGTACGGCATTCGGCCAAAATGTTACGTAACCCGCAGGACAATCGTCGGCGCTATCCTGTCTTTCGCAACTCTTCACGCAGGATACGCCGGAGCGTTCGCACGTCCACGGGTTTACTCGATTTGCCGAGGTGCTTCCGGAGCGCCTCATTAATCATCGTCTGGTAGCCCCGTCCTGCGGAATCCGCCCGCTGACGGAACTCTTCCAGGATTTCGTCGTCGAGGTAAATCGTTATGCGCGTTTTGCCCGGCTGTGAGATGACGGCGCCTCGTTCGCCCCCACTGAAATCATATTCCTTTTTCATACAGACATCTCTCCTTGCGCGTGGCGTGTCTGGCGGATATAACCCGGACAGCATCGTCGCGGTAGGTGTAACAGACAACCAGAATCCGGCCCACGGCGTCCGCCCCGACGGAAACAAAGCGTTGTTCACTCCGCGCGGCGGGGTCTTCCCGCGTGAGCCCCCGGGTCAAAGAAGACCCCCTCGGCGTGCGAGAAGCGAACGCCATGCTTGTCCAGATTGGCCTTGGTTTTTCGGGGGTCCCAGACTACGTCCATATATGTATATTATACATACATCGGCACGGTGTCAAGTTGCCAATCGTGTGTGGAGGTAGGCGAGAAGACGAGTATCTTGGACACGCATTTATCACACTACCTTGACTTGCGCTATCAGCAACTGAGCCTTCAAGGTTATTGTACCGGAACTTCGGAGCGCGGAAAGCCCGCTACCGCTTTTGCGCCTCGTAGAAGACCCAGCCCCGCGAGGTGCCGAGGACGAAGGCGGTGAGCGCGAGGATTATGACGAACAACACCCAGGCGAGTGCGCTGGCGTAGCCCATCTGAAAGTAGGTGAAAGCGTTCTGGTAGACGTAGAGAACGTAGAAGCGCGTGGCGTTGTTCGGACCGCCCTCGGTCATGATGTACCCTTGCGCGAACACCTGGAAGGAACCGATGATGCCCATGACCAGGTTGAACAGAATCGTTGGCGACAGCAGCGGCAGGGTAATGCGGAAGAAACGGGTGAAGGGTCCCGCGCCGTCTATCTCGGCGGCTTCGTAGTAGACGCCGGGGATGGATTGAAGTCCTGCCAGATTCACGATCATGGAGCCGCCCAGCCCCCACAGGCTCATCAGGATAAGCGCATTGAGGGCGCCCTGCTCGCTGGCGATCCATCCGGGCAGGAGCCCGCCGTCCGCCGAACCGAAAAGGAACGTGAGCGCGCCGGAGAGGGTCCGGGTCGCGGCCGATTCGGTACCGAGGAAATCGAAGAGCGCGGCAAGTCCGGTGTTGATGAGGCCCTGGCTTGGACTGAACAGCCACATCCAGATGAGCGAGGTCGCCACACCGCCGAGGACGACGGGCAGGTAGAACGCGGCGCGGTACAGGCCAATGCCGCGGACCTTCTGGTTAAGCAGCAGCGCAAGCGCAAGCCCCCCCGCCATCTGCAGAGGAATGCTGACGATCGAGTAGTGGAACGTCACCCAGAGTGAGTGCCAGAACAGCGGGTCGCTCGAAAAGAGGCGCGTGTAGTTCTGAAGGCCGAGCCACTGAATGCTGCCGTGCACCGCCGAGGGGTCGTAGCGCGTAAAACTGAGGTACAGCGACGCCAGCATCGGGCCAAACACGAAAACCGCAAACCCCACCAGCCAGGGCGAGATAAACAGGTACCCTGTCATCGCTTCCCGCGCGCGTGTGCGGCGGCCTTGAGGGCGCCCAATCATCGCCACATTCTCGACCTCCTGAGCCTCGTGCCGCGCATTAAAGCACAGAGCACCCGTCCGGTTCGACCCGGCTCGCCCGATGGCAAGCTTGCCAAACACACTGCAAAGGGTCCACAATAAGCAGTCGGAATCTGGAAGCCACGCCTTCCTGGGGAGCTTGACGGTCGTGGCAAGTTCAGCAAGCACTATAGAGTCGTTCCCAACGACTGTTCATCTTCAGGCTCGCTTTCAACGAAAAGCCGGAACTTCACCCCAGGGTCCGAATACATCGGACCGCCTGCATCCGTTCCGGCAATCAGTCCTGGAAGGTTACACGAGTGTCCGACAAAACAAACCCTATCCCATCGGCCGCGCCCGTTCCCGCGGAAAGCATCTCTGGCCTGCGTCCTCGCCCGCGGAAGGCGGAGGTGGTGCTGGAAGCAATCCACAACGGGCCAGTGGACGCCGCTCTGACCGCCTCGCCCGGCGGCAGCCGCATGTTCCTCCTCGATGGGCCGGATCGTGTCTACCAGACCATCCTGGAACACATGAGCGAGGGTGTCCTTTCATTCACCGCGGACGGTGTAATCCTCTCGGCCAATCCCCGTTTTGCACAGTTCGTACAGCGTCCACTCGAAGAGTTGAGTGGGGCCGTGCTATGGGACTTCGTGCTGCCCGAGGACGCGGAACGCTGCCGCCCGCTCTTGCCGACGGAAGCGGCCGGTCAGCGGTACGAACTGACACTGTCAGGGGTCGATGGCGCGCTGGTTCCCGTGCTGCTCTCCTTGAGTGTCCTGGATCTTGGGGAGCGGCGCTGTTTCGTCGGCGTGGCCACCGACCTGAGCGAGTTCAAGGAACGCGAGGAAGCGCTGCACCGCGCGCACGACACCCTCGAGCGGCAGGTCCACCAGCGCACCGAAGCACTGCGTTCGGCCAACGAGGAAATGCTGGCGGAGATTCGCGAGCGCCGGAATGCGGAAGCGGCACTCATCGAGGTCGAAAACCGGCTCATCCAATACAGCGGGCATTTGGAGACACTCGTCGAGCAGCGCACGCGCCAGATTCGCGCCCTGGAACGGCAGCGGGCGACCATGGAGCAGCTTGCCGTGTTGGGACGCATGGCGGCGCGCGTTGCCCACGAAATCAACAATCCGCTCGCGGGCATCAAGAATGCCTTGCTGCTCCTGAAGGATGCGGTCCCGGCAGAGCATAGGTACGCCCACTACGTCCCGCGTGTACAGAAGGAGATTGATCGCATCGCGGCCGTCGTGCGGCGGATGTTCGAACTGTCCAAACCACCGGGCAAAGACAACCAGGACTCTTCCGCCGAAGGCGTACTGCGAGAGATCGCGTCGCTGCACGCGCACGGATGCCGCAAACGCGCGCTGAAGCTCGACCTGCGGATCGATCCCGCTTGCGCCGAAACCGTGGTCCCGGCGGCTACGGTGCGGCAGATTCTGAGCGTCCTCATTCAAAATGCGGTGGACGCGTCGCCGCCGGGCGGGCGCATCACCGTGACCGCGTCCGCGGTCCCGGGCGCGCTGGTAAAGTACACCGTAACCGACGAGGGTCCCGGCATTCCGGACGAGCGGCTGGCCTATGTGTTCGAACCGTTCTATACGACCAAAACCGCTCACCGCGAGATGGGTTTGGGTTTGGGCTTGTGCATCTGCCGCACGTTAGTCAGCGAAGCCAGTGGGACCCTTTCGTATCGCCGTTCCGAGAAGGGAGGCTCGGTGTTCACGGTGGAGTTGCCGCTCGCATCGCAGGCGTTCACCGAATGAG
>JAVEWL010000654.1:0-3581 GCA_034004565.1 FCB group bacterium
TTCGCGAAAGTTGCCGTCGGTCGAAATCGATTCGAGCTTCTAAGGTATCCCGCGCCGCTCGACCCTGGTGTCGTGGCGCGATTCCACGCCCGAAGGCTTTCTGTTCGCCGCCAAGGCGCCGAAGATCATCACGCACGACAAGTGCCTGGTCGATTGCCAGGAGGAAACCGCCGAGTTTCTGCGCGCGATTTCGCTTCTTGGCGATCGGCTGGGGCCGATCCTGTTTCAGTTCCAGTATTACAGCCGCAAGAAGGGCATGACTTCGGACGAATTCTTCGAACGCCTCAGGCCGTACGTGGAGGGTCTGCCGCCGGAGGGATTCTGCTACGCCGTCGAGGTGCGCAACAAGACGTGGATCAACAACCGCCTGCTCGATCTGCTGCACAAGCACCGCATCGCGCTCGCCCTGATTGACCACCCCTACATGTACGAGCCCGAGGACTTGCTGGCGCTCGACAACATCCTCACCGCGCCCTTTGCCTACGTTCGGTGGCTCGGCGACCGTTATGCCATCGAGAAGCTCACCGAGGTCTTTAACCAGACCATCATCGACCGCCGCGCCGACCTCGAACGCTGGGTGCCGGTCATCAAGCACATCCTCGACGCGCAGATGCCCATCTTCGGCTACTTTAACAACCACTACTCCGGCTACGCGCCAGCGGACATCGAACTTTTCATCGGAATTCTGCGGGATGCCCAGCGGCGCGAGCAGGCCGACGATGCAAACGCGCCCACGCCTGGCGCATAATCGCGCGGGGTTTGGTTACGGCGAAGTCTTGGAGATCCGGAAATGATCAATAACGGCCACGGCGAATTTGAAATCGCGACGCGGCACATGGTGATGGAACGGGATCTGAATCCGTTCGGGCACCTCTTCGGCGGCACGATGCTGGCCTGGCTGGACGAGGGATCGGCGCTGTACGTCATGGAAAAGATCGGCTACCGCGATTTCGTCACCGTGAGCATGGACCACGTCGAATTCAAAGCCCCCGGCCATCGAGGCGACGCCATCCAGATCTTGTGCCGCATCGTGCGCACGGGCCGTTCGAGCGTGCTCGTGCAGGCCAAGGCTGTCAGCCACACCGCCAGCACCGGCGCCGTGCGTGAAATCATCGACTGCGAAATCGCCTACGTCTGCCTTAAGGACGACAAGTCCTACCCGTACTTCCAGAGCGACGAATACGCGCACTGGGTCGAAGTGAATCAGCCCCGCACGGCCCCGCCGGCCGTCATCGCCCCCGCCAACCCGGACGTCAACATGACCGACTGACGACCGCCGCGGCGATTGGAGCCGTTCCATGAAAAATCGCCTTTTCGCCTATCCATTGGCCCTGCTCGCCCTGGTGTTCCTGGCCGCCGGCGTGGCCGCACCGCCCCGCACGCCCGCGCCCATCATGACCTACGAAGGCGCGGACTGGCTCGAGCGTCCCACGCGCGCCCAGGAAGACAAGCCCGAGGAAGTCCTGCGCGCGATGAAGCTGAAGGACGGCGATCTTGTTGCGGACGTCGGGTGTGGGACTGGATTCTACGCGCGGCGCATAGCAAAGGCCGTCGGCGCTGCCGGAAAAGTCTATGCGGTGGAAATCCAGCCCGAGATGCTCGACATTCTTCGCGACCGCTGCGCGCGCGAGGAGATTACAAACGTCGTGCCCATTCTCGGCACCGAAGACGATCCCAAGCTGCCCCCAGGCAAGATGGATTGGATCCTGCTCGTGGATGTCTACCACGAATTCCAGGATCCCGAGGGAATGCTGAAGAAACTGCGCGAGAGCCTCGCGCCCGGCGGCAAGATCGCCTTGGTCGAATACCGCGCCGAAGGCGACACCGCCAATCACATCAAGCCCGAGCACCGCATGTCGGTCGAGCAAGTAATCGCCGAGTGGCTCCCCGCGGGATTTAAGCTCGTCGAACGCCTCGAAACCCTCCCCTCGCAACACCTCTTCATCTTCGCCCAGAAGCGGGACTAGTCCGTTTTCGGGCTTGGGGAATGGGAGGTATGAGAGTCATGAGAAGTATGGGAGGTATGGAGCGCCCCCTCTCCCCCGATGGGGGCACTCTTCATTCAGAATTCAGCATTCATCATTCAGGACTACTCAGGCTTTCCGGGTCAGTGCTCGATCTCGAGGCGGACGTTTGCCCAGCGGCCTGTGCGAAAGGCGGCGTAGGTCAGTGTAAAGCGCGTGGCATGGCCGATGAGTATGGCGGACCAGATGCCCGCGGCGCTGAGCATGCCCAGGGCGTGCAGCGTGGCGCAGATGCCCGGCATTACGATGATCTGCGAAAAGAAAGCGATGTACATCGGCGTCTTGGTTTCGCCGGCGCCTTGGAGTCCGCCCGTGAAGGCCTGCGCGGCGGCCAGGAACATGCCCGAGAACGCCAGGAACCGCAGCAATTGCACGCCAAGCCCGCGCACCGGTTCCTGTGCCGCATCGAAGAAGCCCAGCAACACGCCCGGAGCGGTCCAGAATACGATTCCAAGCATTATCGCCCACGCGATGCCGAACATCGCTGCGAGCTGCACGCCGCCGCGGCCGCGTTCGGGCCGGCCCGCGCCGATGTTCTGTCCGATCATGGCGGCCGACGCCGACCGCAGTCCGATCGATGCCCACACGACGAACGAGAACAATTGCGAATAGCAGATGGTGTACGCGGCCTGTGCCGCGGCGCTCTCGGGCAGCGCGCCGACGTAGCGCAGCAAGACCACGCCGCCGATGTTGAGCAGCACGTTCTGCAGGCCCGTGGGGATGCCGATCCGCGCGGTGACTTTCAGCAGCGAAAAATCGGGGATAAGCGTGAGCTTTTCGGGCAGCCGCACGATGAGCTTGCCGCGCACCATCAGCACCACGATGATGACGATGCTGAACAACGGCGCGACACACGTGCCGATGGCGGCGGAGGCCGTGCCCATTTTCGGCAGCGGACCGATGCCCGTAATGAGCGCGGCGGTGATAAGGACGTTGAGCACGGTCGCGAGGATGCCGAGCTTCAATGGTGTTTTCGGATCGCCCGCGGACTGGAGCGCGCCGGTTACCATGATCATCAGAAACAACGGCGCCGACGCCATGAACAGGATGCGCAGATACGGCAGCGCCTCGGCCTGCACTTCGGGCGTGGCGTGTACGAGCGGCAAGAGGTGGGGCGCGAGAAAATACCCGCCGGGCAGCGCGACAAGCAGGAAGAAATACGTCACGAAGAGGAAGGTGTGGTACACCGCGCGGTTGACGGTTTCGTGGTCCTGCCGTCCCGCGGCGCGCGCCACGACCACGCCCATCCCGCCGAACATCGACACGATGAACACCATCACGACCAGGAAAAGCTGCCACGCCACGCCGATGGCTGCGTTCGACGTATAGCCCAGAAAATTGCCGACGAGGATGTGGTCCACGAACCCGTGCAGGCCGTTCACGAGGCTCAGCGTTACCGCGGGCCACGCGAGCTTCCAGATCGATCGCCCGACGCTTCCCGATACCAGCTCTGGATCAAATGCTTTCATGAATTCCCAGCGTGCCAATGAAGGGGTGTTTGTGCGGAAGCCCTCACCCCACCCCTCTCCCAAAGGGAGAGGGAGGAAGACTTCAAAA
>JAVEWL010000655.1:0-3577 GCA_034004565.1 FCB group bacterium
AGTGCGGCGGCTTGCCGCCGCTTTTGCGGGCGAGGCTTGCCTCGCTGGGAAAGTGTCGTCTTGGAACGCATGGCGGGAATCGAAAGCGCAGGCAAGCCTGCGCACTCCAAAGGTGGACGCAGTTCTTGGTGGAGAGGTTGTCATGCTTCGGCCTCCTCGTTGTCGGCACCGTTTTCAGGGGCGAGGAGTTCCTGTATCTCTTCCATGATTTCGAGAATGCGCTGTTCCTTGCCCGCAATGTCGGCGGCGATGGCCGCCGGGCTGCGGTGTTCGACGGCGGCCTTGGCGTTGGGGTTGACCGCCGAGAGGTCGTAGTTGCGTTCGACGATCTCCGCGACCGGCACGATCCAGGAGCGTTCGGAGACGGCGCGGGTCCGGGCCTTTTCGAGGCAATCGGGCAGGTCGTTTTCGGGGATGGGGCGCTGCGTCTTGGTCAGGCTGAAGCCGACGGCCTGCACGTCGTAATACCAGATTTCCTTCGTGCCGACAGGGTTGCCCGCCTTGTCGAGTTCGCGGTTGAAGAAGAGCAGGTTCGTCTTCGGTCCGGTGCCGCTGGCGACGGCGTTGGCGAAGACGCCCGCCGGAAGACTGACGATGGCCCAGAGGTTAAACTCTTCGAGCAGTTCCTTTTTGGTCTGCACATAAGCGCCTTCGTTGGCCTTGAACAAGACGCCTTCATCAATGACCATCCCCACGCGCCCGCCGCGCCGGACCTTCTTCATGATGTGCTGCAGGAAGGTGATCGAGGTGGCCTTGGAGGGATAGGGGAAGTTGGCCGTGACGCTGTCGTGCTCTGTGCCGCCAAAGGGGGGATTGGTCAGGATGACGTGGAAGCGGTCCTTCTCGGTGAACTTGCGCACGTCGTCGCCCAGCGTGTTGCGCCGGGTCAGGTTCGACGAGAAGACGCCGTGCAGAATCATGTTCATGCAGCCGAGCAGATAGGGCAGCGCCTTCTTCTCCTGCCCATAGAAGGTTTCTTCCTGCAATTGCTTGTCGTGTTTGGGCAGGATGCGGCGGCCCAGGGCGGCGCGCATGTGCTTGTGCGCTTCGACGAGGAAGCCCGCCGAACCCATCGCCGGGTCATAGACGGTCTCGCCAAGTCTGGGGTCAACCAACTCGACCATGAATTCGATGACCGGGCGTGGCGTGTAGAATTCGCCGCCCATGCCGCCCTCGCGCCCGAGTTTGGCGAGCATCGACTCGTAAAGATGCGAAAGGGTATGCACGTCCTCGGCGGTCTCGAAGCCGATTTCCTGAATGCAGTCGATGGCGTCGCGCAGGATCGCGCCATCCTTGAGCATCTTGGAAGGGGCATCGGCGAAAACGCCTTTGATGACCGATTTGGCGCTGTTGCCCTTGAGGCTGCGAAGATAGGGAAAGAGATCGTCGGCAAGGAATGAAATCAGATCGCGCCCGGTGAGACGCTTGACCGGGTCGGTCCATGCCGACCACTGATACTTGCTTGCGAGAATCGGCTGATAGGTCTTCTTCTCATATTCGGCTTCGGCGCGGCGCTTCTGCTCGAATTCCTCGAAGCACTTAAGGAAAAGCAGCCAGGAGATTTGCTCCACATAGTCGAGCAGACTGTTGGTGTTGTCGTCCTGCCGCAGAATCTTGCAGGCTTTCCAAAATTGGGTGTTGAGCGTTTCTCGGGTCATGGCTTTCCTTTGGAGTGCGAGGGCTTGCCCTCGCTTTGCATTGCGGAATCTTGGTTCCGCGTCTCATCGTGTAGCCCGGAAAGCGACGGCAAACCGCCGTCCTCCAAAGCGAAGTCATCCTTTACGTTGACCCGGTCGGTCTTGAAGGAAGCTACGGTGCGGCGGAAATCATTATCCGCTTGGCGAGTGAACCAGTTCATCGAGCACCAGGGATAGTTCTTGGCATTGCCTACAAGTCCATGCTTCACGGGATTATTATGCACATAATTGAGCCGCGCAAGATAACTCTTCTCGTAGGTCAGGCAGGCGTCCCAGTATTGGAACCAGACTTGCCGTCCGGGTGTTCGATCGTGTCGATTCAGCCAGCGCGCCGTTTTCGAGTGGAGTGAGCGAATGAAATCCTTGAGTGTGGCGGCGTCGGCGGGGGCATGGGCAATGAAGTGATAGTGGTTCGCCATGACCGCCCAAGCCTGCAATTGCCACTGGAACCTTTCGGCTTCTTCGAAGAGTGAATGCTGAAGGGAGTCCAGTTTTTCGGCGGTGTCGAATAGGAGGGCCTTGCCGTATACTCCTGCAGTCACCATGTATGCCGCGTTGGGAACAAACAGGTGCGAAGGAGAATGGGGCCATTCTCGGTAGATGATGTTGGGCGTTTCGTTCATCGTCTTGTCTCTGAAGCGAGGGCAAGCCCTCGCAGTCCAAAGCGGCGGCAAGCCGCCGCACTCCAAATTATGCCGCTTCTTCCATGTAAAGGCGTTTAATTAGTTCGTCGATGGCGGCGCGAAGTTCGGCCATCCCGCCGAAGTGCTGGGCCACGCGACGCACGTCGCTGTTGAAGGGGCTGAGAGCGAAGACGGCGGGATTGTCCGCCTCCTCGACGCCGCCGTAGCGGTATTTCTCCATCAGGCCGAGCAGCACGGCGCGGGCATCCTCGTTGAAGGACTCGAAGAATTCCTTGTGCAGGTTGAACAGGGCGTTGGCGCGTTCCTCGCAACTGTGCAGGTCCGCGCCGAAAGCGACGTGGGCGAGCAGGTCGTAAGAATCGGCGTCAGGACGCTGAAGGATGGCGCGGAGAATATCGAGATGCACCATGCGGCCTTCCAGCGCGGCGAGCAATTCTTCACGGCGCTGCTTGCAGAGCCAGACCTGTTGCAGTTCGACCATGCCATGACAGGCGGCAAGGATTTCCTCGCGCACCTTTCGGAGATAATCCTCCGGCGTGACGAGGTTGCCTTCGGCGTCGCGCTCCTCGTAGGTCTCGTCCACCATTTGGACATTCAGGCCGGTGATCTTGACGCGCTTGGAGGGCGTTTCCTGATGTGGCGTGAGCGCGATGTTGAGGGTGAGCGGCTTATCGGGATCGGTGGTCAGCGTCTTTTGTACGCGGTTGTGGTCGGACGCCGTGACCACGAGCACAACTTTCCCCTTGCCGATGCCAGAGAAGAAGAATTGGCCGTCGGGGCCGGTGAGTTGGTCGAGCACTTCGTTAGGGCCGGTCTGAAGGCAGACATGGGCGGCGTGGATCGGCTTCCCGTCCTTCTCGCTCGTCACCCTGCCGCCGACGATGCAGGAGAAGGGCGCTTCAGTACCCGCGCCGCCGTCGGGCGGTTCGCCGGGCTTGTCCCACTCGTCGAAAAGGCGGGTGGCGTTCGTATAGTCGATGACGCGGAACCAGAACTTGTCCGTGTCGGCACAGAGACGTGAACCGCGCCCGACGATTTGCTTGAAGGAAACGACCGAGGAGATAGGCTTCATGAAAACGATATTGCGCACGCTGGGTGCATCCACCCCGGTGGTAAGCAGGTCTACGGTGGTGGCGATGACGGGCACCTGCTTTTCCGTATCCTGAAAACGCTCGAGCAGCGCTTTTCAGGTCGCGCCTTCCTCCGAGACGATGCGCACGGCATATTCCGGATGGT
>JAVEWL010000656.1:0-3576 GCA_034004565.1 FCB group bacterium
GACTCGTCCGTACTTACGATGGACACGAGATGCGCGCCCGCGGAATGGCCCAACAGCGCAATGCGCGACGGGTCGCCACCGTATTGCGCGATATGCTCCTGCACCCACGCAATGGCGGAGGCCACGTCCTGCTCGTGCACGGGGTACTTGATCCGGCCGGGGTCGTCGCTGAAGGGGCGAGGAGACAGGCGATAGTTGATGCTGACCAGACAATAGCCCTCCCCGGTAAACAGGGCGGGCTTGTACTCCATGTGGTAAGACTTGTCGCCGATGCTCCAGCCGCCACCGTGAACCCAGATAAGCACGGGTGCGGGCGCTTCCGGCTTCGGAGACAAAGTATAGATATCGAGGCTCAGGAGGTTCGCCGCGACCCCGCTCACGTCTGCATACGGGATGTCGCGATAGGTCGTGAAGTCGCCGGAGCCGGCCTGTGGGCAGCCGGTGCTGATGACGATCGCTCCTACGCCGAGCCATTTGATTACGGTGCGCATCATTTCTCCTCCGGACCAGCGCTCAATTGTCTCTTCATAGAACCCGCGAACGCGGGAAAGGTTCCTGCGACGATGGCGCCCTCCACACTCCAGACGCAAATAGGGTATGCTCTTCTGAGATTATTGCGACCCTGGAGTGATGTGGATGAGTTCAAAGTTGGACCCGAAGAAGGAATATGGCGATCGCCTGCGTCAGCGAAGGGATAAGGCGGCACGTTGCGCAAAAGGCGACTCGCGCTTTGCCAACGCGCGGCTGTTGGTATTCGCGGTGCTCCTCGCGCTGATGCTCGCGGCATACTTCTATCCTCAGGTTTCGTGGGCCTGGCTATGGGTTCCGGTGCTGGTGTTCGTGGGACTGATGGTTGCACACGGAAGGTTGTTGCGCGAAAAGGAACGCTGCGAGTCGGCAATAGACCATTACGAGGCTGCGCTGGCGAGGCTCGACGGCCGCTGGGTGGGTCATGGCAAGCCGGGCGCCGATCTTGCCCCGCCGGACCACCTCTACGCAAACGACCTCGACCTCTTCGGACCAGGCTCGCTCTTTGAACTGCTTTGTATGGCCAAGACGCGCGAGGGCGAACGCGCACTGGCGGCGTGGCTGTGTGATCCGGCCCCGCTGGAAACGATCCACGCGCGACAGGAAGCGGTCGAGGAACTGCGCAACCGTCTCGACCTGCGCGAAGACCTTGCCCTGCTGGGCGGGCACGTCCGCAAGGGTGTCGAGCCGCATGCCCTGCGAAACTGGTCCAGCGCGCCCGCCGTCCTGTCGCCTCGACCGCCCGTAACGGCTTGGCTATTGCCTGCCGCTGCCGTGATTACGCTGGGGTTCCTCATCAAAACCGGCATTGGCGCGCCGTTCTTCATTGTACTCGCGATCGAGCTCGTCTATTCGCGCCTGCACAAGAAGCGCCTGCACGAGGTAATGGAATCCGTGCAGGAACCCAGCCGCGAATTGCGCGTGCTTGCCGAGGCCCTGCATCGCCTTGAGCAAGAGCATTTCACCACATCGCTGCTGGCCGGCCTGCGCAATACGCTTCGACAGGAGGGGCGTGAGGCGTCTCGCGCGATTGCGCGCCTGGACCGCCTCACCGATCTCCACGAAATGCAGCACAACATTATCTTCGGCCCGATTGCCTTTGTGCTGCTGTGGGGAGAGCACGTTGCGCACGCCATCGAACGCTGGCGCTTGCGCTTCGGGCGGCACGTGCCGGAATGGCTTGATGCTCTGGGCGAACTGGAAGCGTTGTGCTCGTTGTCGGCGTATGCGTTTGAACACCCCAACGATCCCTTCCCAGAGTTCGCCGAAACAGGGCCTCGTTACGAAGGCAAAGGGCTTGGCCACCCCCTTCTGCCCGAAAGCACCTGCGTACGAAACGATGTCCGATTGGGCGAGGGGCTCCAGCTCATGCTGATCAGCGGCTCGAATATGTCCGGGAAAAGCACGCTGCTGCGAACGGTCGGCGTGAATGCCGTCCTCGCCCATGCGGGCGCACCGGTGCGCGCGGAACGCCTGACCCTTTCGCCCCTGCAACTGGGTGCATCGCTGCGAACCCAGGATTCGCTGTGGCAGGGTACGTCGAGATTCTATGCGGAACTGCTGCGGCTGAAACAGATGATCGAAGCGGCGCAGGGACCCTCTCCCCTGCTCTTCCTGCTCGACGAACTCCTCCACGGCACCAATTCGCACGACCGCCGCATCGGCGCCGACGCCTTGCTGAAAGCGCTAGTGGAATCGGGTGCCATCGGCCTCGCCACCACGCATGATCTGGCCGTCACGCACGTCGTAGACCGCCTCGACGGCCACGCTACAAACGTGCACTTCACGGATAAGCTGGTGAATGAAAAGTTGGAGTTCGACTACAAGCTGAAACCCGGCGTGGTAACCGAAGGCAACGCGCTCAAGCTAATGCGCAACCTTGGCCTGCCGATTTGAAGAGCAGTTCGAAGTTCGCAGTTCGATGCCTGTCTTCTTAACTTCGAACTATCGAACTGCGAAATGGCTTACAGCCCCAGCGTCGCCAGCCAGGTGATGGTCTGGGTGCTGATGGTCTCGTAGAAGGTCGGAATGATGCCCATGAGCGCTACGCCGGCCGCAAGGACACCCATGGTGCCCGCGAGCATCTTCGAGATGCCCAGGTGCGGCTCGCCTTCGGGTAGGGGCTCGATGTACATCTGGCGAATCACGCGCAGGTAGTAATAGAGCGAGATGGTCGAGTTCACCGCGGCCACGGCGACCAGCCAGTGATAGCCCCCTTTGGCGGCCACGCTGAACAGGAAGAACTTTCCGACGAAGCCCGACAGCGGCGGGATGCCCGCGAGACTGAACAGGGCCACCATCATCGCAAGCGCGATGAGCGGATTGCTCTGTGACAGGCCGCGGTAGTCCTCGATGCGCTCGCGGCCGGTCTCGTTCGCGTACCACACGATGGCGGCGAACACGGCCAGGTTTGTCACAACATAGACCAGCATGTAGAAGAGCATGGCCGGAACGCCTTCGGGCGCCGGTCCCAGAAAGCCCAGCAGAAAGTAGCCCGCCTGAGAAACGGCACTGAAGGCCATGAACCGCTTGATGTTGTGCTGCACGATAGCGACGACGTTGCCGAGGGTCATGGTGACGGCCGCGATAATCGCGATCAACATGCCCCAGTCCACCAGCGCCCAGCCCATGAGCCGGAAGAACAACTGGAACATGAACGCCAACCCGGCGCCCTTCGACGCCACGGAAAGATAAGCCGTCACCGGCGCGGGCGCGCCCTGGTAGACGTCCGCGGCCCACATGTGGAACGGCACCAGCGTCAGTTTAAAGCCTACGCCCGCGAAAAGCATCGCCGCCGCCAGCCAGAAGGCCGGTTGCACATTCTGCGACAGAATCCTGCTCATGAGCACAAGGTCGGTTTGCCCCGTGAGGCCGTAAAGGATACCGAGGCCGTAGAGGATGAAGGCCGACGCGAGAGCCCCCAGGATGACATACTTCATGCCCGCTTCGGTGGCCAGCGGGTCTTCGCGCCGCCACGCGGCCAGCACAAACAGCGGAATCGTCGCCAATTCGAGGCTGACGTAGAGCGTGATGATGTCGCGCGCCGAG
>JAVEWL010000657.1:0-3571 GCA_034004565.1 FCB group bacterium
CCTTCACGGGTTCCTGATCGCATCAGTGCAAGAATGACCGCCTTGGCCGCATCGTTTGCTCTCGTTGCGATCCTGACCGCCTCTTCCCTGGTCTGGCTCGATGCCTGAAATTCCGGCGCGTAGCCAAGGTTTTCGACGGATGCCGAGACTGGCTGGCTGGTGGGATTGATCAGCACCCACGAATCCGCCCCGCGTTCCACGAAATAACGCGCTCCGCCTGGCTCGTTTGCCAGAAAAAGGGCGCCTTGCGGCACGGCGTCAGCCAGCGATCCGTCGGCGGGCATGCCGGCCGGAACGGCCTGTGTCCCTGGTGCCGGTCGGCGGCTATCGAGAATGCCCTGAAGTGGAAACGTCCGCAAATTGATGGTGTTGAGCGCCACCTTGATTCCCGTGGGCGGAATGCCCGATGACGTTGTTTGCTGCCGGGTATTCAACCGCGCAAGCACGACGTCATCCAGCGGCGTTCCTGGGGCAAGGCCCAGCCAGGCGGTCTTGTCCGTCCCCTTTGCCTGATTGATCTGGTGTACCTTCTGCGGCAGCACGACATAGCTGTGGGCCGGCAGCGTCATGACGGCCGCACCGTCCGATCCTGGACGAGCGGAACGCAAGGCCTGAAGGGAATTCGCGGTCACATAACCGCGATACTCGGTCAGCGCAAGGCCGAGATGACGGGCCGCCATCATCGTTTCCCAATCCCCTGCCCTGGCGGCGTCCTTCATTGCGGTCGCATAGGACGCAATGGCCGAGTCGAGGGCCCTCAGATCGTCCGTGCTCGTTACCCGGGGAAAATTGTTGAAACGCCCCAGGTTGATGTTTTCCGAAGGAACCTCGGTGAGCCTGATCTTGTTGATCGTTGTCGTCCTGGCGGGCGCGGACTGCTGGGTGCCGGGAACGGTGGTGGCGCACCCGGACAGGATGGAAAGCACGGAGGCCACCACGAGGGCGCGTTTCAATGATTTGCCGGTTGTCTGATCTTTTTTCATCAAAAGCTCCGTTGGATACCCAAGCCTGGCCGTGGTTCAGCCCAGCGCCTTATTCACGACCATGTTGACCCAGGCGGCCCGGCTGATGCCCAGCCTGGCCGCTTCGGCATCGATGCGGTCGATGGTTTCCGGGCTGAACCCCAGCGTAATGACGCGACGATGGCCACGGATCACGCCACGCGTCTGTTCGGCGTCGGGAGCGCCCTGAATGAACGCATCGGCCGATGCAGGGCGTTTTGATGGTTTGACGATAGCCATATTTCAGATTGTGTCTGCGTGTTCAGCCTCTCCAGCATCTCGATCCAGTCGTCGCATCCGGATGTTCGCGCGACCTCGAGCAGTCTGGCGAACCCGACCGCGGGCAATCTGCCGCACCCTGTTTGTTCAGCCCGCTATTTTCCGTTCGAGCGCATAGCAGGCTGCGGGAGTTTCGGACGCATGTTTCTCCCAGGTGTCGTCAAATTGCTTCTCCAGAAGCCTTGTCTCGGATTTATTCGCTGACTCCATTTTCAATAATAGGGTCTCCATGGCCAAATAGGGATCCTTGCTGCGCTCCATGCACTCGGCCCACTTCGTTCGCACGTCTGCGCCATCCTTATCGATGGTGGCTCTCACAAACCACGCCTCGTACTCCCGCCACCAGGCATCATCCTTTGGCGTTCCTCCGTTTTTACGGTAATACATTTCGTCGCGTTTGCGGGACTGCGCAACGATTTCCCTTGCTTTCTCGGCCTCCGGCCCCGAAGTGGGCAGCGGCTTCATGTCGACGGTAGTCGTTGTGCCCTGGACGGGCGTGCCGCTCGTCGCCGGAGGAGGGGCCTCCGAGCAGCCGGGCAGGAACGCGAGCGCGAGGCAGGCGGCAATGGCGGTTCGGGCAATGAGTCGTTTGTCCATCATTTCAGTTTTATCCTGTGGTGTTCGAATATCGCAGTGCTCACGGCACGTCAATCGTCATCGTTGAACATGTTCAATCCGTACCAGAAATAATTCGGGTCGTTTATCAAATCTTCTTCCGTTTCCGTATTGTCGGCGTCTTCCTCGTTGTTCGCGAGCGAGCGCAAGGCGAGCAGCACGGCAAATGCACAACCCAGCGTCATAAGAATTGCGTAAGGTCCTTCCATTTCCATTCCTCCTTCGTTTTCCGCCCCACGATCTCGGGGCACGGTTCCATTAAACGCCGGTTCCGGGGTGCCCCGCAATCCCCCACTCCCGCCGCTGTTTTATCCATGCAATACGTATAAATTTATAAGCACCCCCGCGATAGCCGAAACAAGGGCGGCACGCGCCGCGCGCCCTTGCACGTAACTCCCACGCAGCGCGCGACAGCGTGCGGCCCCACCCCGCCCGCGCCCGTTTCCCTCGCTCGTCCTTTCTCACGTGCTCGCATCCACAATCCGCCGAATTGCGCGCCCCGCGTGGCGTTCCGGCGCACCCCCGTGCATCGCATGGGGATCCAATCAAAACAGGCCAGCATGCATGTTTTCATGGGGCATCGTCAAAAAAAGCCCGAAATGCCCGTAAAACCTTGCCTTTCCGCTATCTCCAGCGACGCCCTGCGCCAGATCCTGTTTACCCTGGCAGGCGTGATCGGCGTGGTTGGCGTCCTGGTTTTTCTGTCATCGATCACCCCGATTGAGCAGGCGCGGTTCCAGGCCTGGAAGGCACAGCAGGCCGTGCAGGAGCCCCGCAAATGAGCGCCACCGCACAAACCCAGCCCTGCACTACCCCGGCCGCGGTTACCACCGTGAGCGCCGCTGGAGTGCGCGGCGCGGTGGCTGGCTCCATGTGTGCGGCTACGCTGCGTTGAAGCCGACGCCGCGAGGCCGCGAGTCAGAGGAAGGACGCGTGCTGACGGCGGAACAGGAAGCCGTCATCCAGCGCATGATCTGCGACAAGCGGCCTGAGCAGTTGAAGATGGAATTTGCCCTGTGGAGTCGTGCGGCGGTGATGCAGTTGATCGAGCAGAAATTCGGCATAAAGCTGGCGGGCCGATTCAACAGATAGGGCCAGTCGCCCTCGATGGGGCGCTGCAGAAAGGTCTGCACGCGCTCGTCGATCTCCGCGCACAGGCGCGAGACCTGACTCTTGGAAATGCCACTCATCCCCATGGCCTGGACCAGATCATCGACCGAACGGGTCGAAATGCCTTGCACATAGGCTTCCTGGACGACAGTGGCCAGCGCCTTCTCGGCCGTGCGCCGCGGCTCCAGAAACGGCGGAAAGTAGCTGCCCCGGCGCAGCTTCGGGATGCGTAGCGCCACCGTGCCGGCCCGCGTGTCCCAGGTCCGCTCACGGTAGCCGTTGCGGGAGTTGGTTCGCTCCTCGCTTCGCCCGCCGTGACTGGCGCCGCAGCGGTTCTCGACGTCGATTTCCATCAGCCGCTGGGCAACGAATCCGACCATCTCGCGAACGATGTCATCGGCGCCGGCCTTCCCAAGAAGCTCGGAAAGTTGCATTCTGGCGTGGGTCATCGGGTGCTTCCTCATGGTTTGGTTGAAGTGTCGTAACTCCCACCTTACCCGAAGTACTCCGATGACCTACCGATCCCCGCCGTCGTGGCCATGCAGGGCCACAACGGCGAAACCAAC
>JAVEWL010000658.1:0-3564 GCA_034004565.1 FCB group bacterium
CGGGTGACGCGAATTGCGATTACCCGGAGCAGCGGGCTGTGTGCTGGTTTAGGCCAGCTACCTGTTGCCCGCTTGGGGCCAAAGGCTTCACGGAGCCGCCCGCCGAAGGCGGCTGCGTCAATTCTTTGCATTCGCGGGCATCGGTTGTACGCTATAGGGAAATAAGCGAGGTACACACCATGCCGATTTACCTGGACAACAACCGAGTCCGCCTGACCAAGGCCGAGCAGAACGATTTGCGTTCGGCCGCGGCGCGGCAAGGGTTCGCTATCAACGACATCACCACCAGTTCGGAGCTGCTCGAAGCGGCCGTCTGTGGGCTGGATGATGCTCTGGCGGCGGATATGCTGCAGTTCTTGGAAACCGGTTCCTCTCCTTTGTTCGAGCAAGGCAAGACGGACCGGGATACCGACTAGATCGTTACTGAGGACAGTTAGGGAAAGGGGCCGTCAGGCCCCTTTCTTTTCTTGCGCGGCGAGAGCGATGCTGCGCAGCTTGAGCAGCACTTCGTCACCCTCCACCGTGCCCGGCGGCAGTCCGTCGAGGTACGTCAGTACCAGCTCGGGACTTTCCCCGGCCCGTTCAAACAAACGGGCGCGGGCTTTCTTGGCATCCCGCACATCGGTAAGAAATGCGAAAACAGCGTCGTTCTTCGGGACCATGACATATCTCCTGGACACGCCATAACCCCGCAACAGGGGCTGTGCGCGCCCCGTTGGGCTTGAGGAATAACCAGGCGCGAACCTGGCTGCAGATGTGCTGGTTGTTTGGAGTGGCCAGCGACCACTTAGGCGTCCATGACGGACGACAAAAAGCCTTGCCGCCTATGGGCGCGAGCGTCCACACGGGCAAGGCTTCTCGAAATCTACTTGGAGGAAACGCTGGAGCCGGACGGCCCCGCGATGGGTGCGTGCTGTTTCTGGCCAGCTACCGCCGCCGTCCATAACAGACCGCGGCAAGTTCCATCATACACAATCGCGCCCCGGTGTCCAGTCCCGACAACCCGAGCCGGGGCCAAAAAGAAGGGCGGCCCAGGGCCGCCCTCAACGCCTTCACGGTGGGGGGGGGAATCGTTAGCCCTGGTTCAGCGCGTCCAGGACCATCTTGCTGGGCTTAAAGCGAATCTTGCGCTTCTCCGGGACGCGCACCTCGATGCCCGTGCGCGGATTGCGAGTGATGCGGGCCTTCAAATCGCGCGTGGCGAAGCGGCCAAGGGCGGGTAACACGACAGGCTCACCTTCGCGCGCCCGCGCCAGCACGAGGTCTTTGTACGCGGCGAACACCCGCTGAATCTGGAGCTTCGGCAAGTCGGTGGCGGAGGCAATCGCCGCAATCATTTCGTCTTTTCGCATTGGTCCCAATATCCTCTTGTTGCTGAGAAAACTATACCCCTCCACGTCACGCCACCAACCCATAAAAGCGCAGCCTTATCCGGGCGTTTTTCTTCCGCACCACCCTCTTGCGATTTCTCCGACCTGTGTGATCGTCACCATGAACCTATCAAACACAGGAGTTTTCGCTGTCATGAATCAAGCACTTGCTATCGCTGCCCCGGCCGACGCCCCGCTGCTGCATGTCGGTCCGAATGATGTTCACATCAAGCCCGGCTTCAACCCGCGCCGTCGCCCCATCAACGAGGCGAGTACCGACTTCCTGGAGTTCGCCGATTCCGTCGCCGAGCATGGCGTTATCGAGCCCATCGTCATTCGTCCGCGGCCCGAAGGCGGCTACTGGCTGATTGCCGGTGAACGCCGTCTGCGTGCTGCGCGCCTCAAGCAGATCACGGCTATCCCGGCTACCGTGCGGGACGTGGACGACGAAACCGCGCTGGTGCTGGCCATCACCGAGAACGTCCAGCGCGAAGACATGACGCCCATCGAAGAAGCTGAGGCAGCGCACAAAATCATGTCCGACCTCGACGGCAACGTGGATGAAGTGCTGCGTCGGCTCGGATGGAACCGCACCAAGCTTGACCGCCGCCTGCTGCTGATCCACGCCATCCCCGAGGTGCGGGATGCGTTCCTGGCCGACAAGATTCAGCTTGGCCACGTGGAACTGCTGGCCACCATCCCCGCCGAGTCGCAGAGCGGAACCCTCAAGGCGATCATCGAGAAGGGCATCGCTGTGGGCGACTTCAAGTCGCGCATCGCCGCTTTCGCCCGTAACCTGTCAACTGCCATCTTCGAGACGGCCGGATGCCAGAAGTGCCCGCACAACTCCAGCACTCAGATCGGGCTGTTCGCGGAACACATCAACGAGGGCCGCTGCGCCAATCCGGAATGCTTCGGAAACAAGACCCACGCCGCCCTGGACGCCAAGAAGCAGGCCCTGGCCGGTGAATACAACGTGGTGTTCTTCGATACGGAAAAACTCAAGACTGACTACGCCGTGCTGATCGAGGACGAGGTCGGCGCCGAACAGCTTTCCGCCTGCAAGGGCTGCGGGAACTGTGGCGCGCTCATGCTGACTGCGCCTGGGCAAGAGGGTCGGATCGCTCCTGACGTTTGTTTCAGTGTCGGTTGTCACGCCACCAAGATCGCGGATCACAAGAACGACCTGGCCGCTGCCGCAAAGGCGACATCTTCCCCGAAGGGCACCGGCAAGCAGACGGTCGTGAAGGGTAAGCGCAACGTCGGCAACGCGAAAAAGGCCGCGAGCAAGACGGTCAACACCACCCCCAAGGCGGTCATTGAGCAGTGCGACCGATTTTATCGTGAAGTCGCGGGCGGCATCGCCAATGGCGACATCAACATGAAGATGGCTATCGCCGCCCACGCCCTCTACAAGGACGCCTCTGGCTTCGACCTGGAACCGTACATCGGCCAGAAGCGTCTGACCGGACGCCATGACCTGATCGCCGCCTTCTATAAGCTCGATCAGGCCGCGTCGTCCAAACTCATCACTGCGCTGGCCGTCTACATCGCCCAGCACAAGAAGAACGATAACTGGATGGATAAGGACTTGGTCAAGACTGCCGAGCGCATGGTAGCGATCACCGGCACCAATCTCGTCGGCCGCTTCAAGTTGGACGAAGCGTTCCTGAAAGCACATACGAAGGCCGGTATCGAGGCGCTGATGCACGAGGCCACCAACGCTGACGGCCAGACGTTCGTCGAATGGCTCAACGCCAAGACGGAGAAGGGTGATGACTTCAAGAAGCTGATGGGCAAGAAGTCGGACGAAATCATCACCGGAATTCTCGCCTCCGGTTTCGACTTCTCTGCGTATGTGCCGAGTTGCATTAATGGGCGCTTGAAGGATCATGGCATCAACACCAACGACAAGAAGGAGTAGCGCGATGTCACTGATCAAAACACTGAGCGACGTTCTCGGCACCGCCGAACGTGTTTCGCTCACCCTGGAGCGGACCAAGGACGGCATTGCCGTCCTGGTCATTCCCGCCCTCAAGGAAGCGCCGGACAACCTGCCCGAGAACGAGCGGCAAATCCGCGCCGCACTGGCAACGCCGCTGCGCGTAACCGGGCCGGTGGATGAGATCGACGCACAGCTTCTGGACCTTCTGGTCGCGTACAGCACGGAACGGGGCTACGTCGCCGCCGATCT
>JAVEWL010000659.1:0-3560 GCA_034004565.1 FCB group bacterium
CTCCTATCGCTTGCGCGGCTATTCCGTTTCGGTAGAACAATTGCTATACAATATTGCAGAATTGGGGCCGTTTTTTCATGGTTGGCGTCGAGAGGGGAGTTTTTCCATGCGCGTTTTGGTGCTGGCAGCAGTGTTGGGCGGATTACTGAATCCCGGCTTTGACCCGGCGCAGTGGCCGGGCAAGATGCCCCAGACGCCGCGGGTCAACGCCTTGGCGAAGGAGCTGCGCGAGGCGGTCCGGGCCTGCGACAGTGCGCGGATCGAGGCTGTGAAGGCGAAACTCGTGACCGAGATGGGCGCGTACGCGGGCACGCCGGAGGAGAAGCCCGAATACGGCGCGTCGATTGACCCTTCCACACCGGACCTCGCGAAAGTGGAGACCGTGTGGCGGGAAACCCTCGAACGCCTGCGCACACATCACCTTTGGGCGGACGCCGCGCCGCGCGATGCGCAATTCCAGACGGGTAACCGGTTGCGCGTGCCTTTGCGCGAGGCGCGGGCGTATCTGTTCTCGTACGAGGCCGGTCTTGAACCGAAGGACCAGAACCTCGCCGCCGCGAAGGAAGGCTTTGAGTATATCCTCGGCGCGCAGGCGAGTACGGGCGTGTTTGGTTTTCCCTATGACCCGAAGGGCGGCGGCTTGAAGAAGCAGGCGGTGGCGGTGGTCGATGCGGCGAAGGCGCGCGGGCTGAACGTCGTTGAGAACGGCTGGGTCATTGACGACCTGGGCGACGGCGGCCTAAATTTCGATAACGGCACCTGCGGCATCGGACTGCTCGATGCGTACCGCGTGCTGAGGGATGAGCGCTATCTCGACGCCGCGAAGCGCGCGGGGGATTGGACGATCGGGCGTCCGCTGGTGTTGAACTGGAACTACAACGCCTTCTCGGGCTGGTTATTGGCGCGGCTGTATTGCGTCACGGGCGAGCAGCGCTACCTCGACGAGGCGAAGCGTATCTTCACCTGCGGCGTGCTGCCCGGGCAGATGGACAACGGCCGCTGGTTCGACCAGCACAACGCAAAGATTCAGTACCACTCCATCCTCGCCACCACACTCATCGACTACACCCTCGCCCTGAAGAAGGCACAGGACCCGCTCGCCGCCGAGGTGGAGAAGAAGACCAAGCTCGCACTCGACAATCTTTCGGAACAGATCACTACCTTCGGCTCAAGCGACCCGACTGGCCTGCTCTCGCTCGAAGCGCTCTGCATGGGCCTGGAGGCCTTCGGTCCAACCGAGCAATGGCAAAAAGCCGTTAACGTGGACGTGAACTGCCTCTGCAACGAGTTCGCGCCGCGCCTCGCCGCGCGCGATATGCCTGTGCCCGATCCCATCGCCGAGTACATTCGATACCGCCGCTGGGCGGACACGCCATGAATTGAGCCGCGGAGCGTTTTTGCCTGACGCGTCATTGCGAGGAGAGGTCTCGACCTCGACGAAGCAATCCCGGGAACTATTGCCGCGAAAGAACGCAGGGAACGCAAAGAACGAATTCCATTCCAAAAGCGATGGACCATATGGACTGGATGGACCTTATGGGCAAAGACGAAGAGGGGCGCTCATAACTCCCCATCATTCCCATTCCTCCCATAACTCTCAGTCTTGCGGAAGCCCTCACCCCGATCCTCTTTCAGAGGGAGGGGGAGGAATAGGGATTGCTTCGCCGACGTGGGATGTCCCCTCGCAATGACGGTTATGGGGCAGTGCTACTCGCCGTTCCTGGCGCGGATTTGGGCGAGGATGCTGTGGTGGCGGCCGTAGGCGAAGTAGATGACGAAGCCGATGGCGAGCCAGACCATCAGGCGCAGCCAGTTTTCGCTGGGCAGGGCGAGCATCAGCATGAAGCACATCAGCACGCCGGCGATGGGGACGAACGGCACGAAGGGGCAACGGAAGGGGCGCTCGACCTCGGGGCGGAGGCGTCGCATGATGAGCACCGCGGCGCAGACGATCACGAAGGCGAGCAGGGTGCCGATGTTGACGAGTTCGAGCAGGATGCGCAGGGGAATCACCGCGGACAGCACGCCCACGCATACGCCGGTGAGGATGGTGGATTTCCAGGGGGTGCGGAAGCGGGGATGGATCGCGCCGAAGAACTTCTTGGGGAGCAGGCCGTCGCGGGCCATGGCCATGAGGATGCGCGGCTGGCTCAGCATGAGCACCATCTGCACGGAGGTGATGCCGGCGAGCGCGCCGATCGAGATGACGAACTGCGCCCAGGGCTTGCCGACTCGCGCGAAGGCGTCGGAGATCGGCGCGTCGATGTTGATCTGGTCGTAGGGGACCATGCCGGTCAGGACGGCGGCCACGGAGATGTAGAGGACGGTGCAGATGATGAGCGAGGCGATGATGCCGATGGGCACGTCGCGTTGCGGGTTGCGGGCTTCCTCGGCCTGCGTGGAGACCGCGTCGAAGCCGATGTAGGCGAAGAACATGATGCCCGCGCCGGCGAGCATGCCGATGGGTTTGCCGTCCGGTCCCGCGCCCCACACGGCCCAGTCGCCGAAGAAGCTGAGGCCCTTCCAGCCGTACGGCGCGAAGGGGACCCAGTTGGCGGGGTTGATGTAGAACACGCCGAGGCCGATGACGAGCAGCACGACGGCGAGTTTGATGACGACCATGACCGCGTTGAAGCGGGCGCTTTCCTTGATGCCGATGACGATGATGACGGTGAGGATGGCCGAGATGATGAGTGCGGGAAGATCGATGAAGGTGCCCGTGAGGGCCATCTGGCCCGTGAGCGGATCGGTGTCAAAGGGCGCTCGACTCAATGCCTCCGGTATGTGGATGTTGAACATCTCCAGCAGACTTTGGAAGTAGTGCGACCATCCGTGCGCGACGGATGATGAGGCGACGGTGTATTCGAGGATGAGATCCCAGCCGATGATCCACGCGAAGACTTCGCCGAGGGTTGCGTAGGCGTAAGTGTAGGCCGATCCGGCGACGGGCGCCATAGACGCGAATTCCGCGTAGCACAGCGCCGCGAACAGGCAGGCCATGCCGGAGACCATCAGCGAGACGATGAGCGCGGGTCCGGTCTTGTCGTGGGCGGCCGCGCCGACGACGACGAAAATGCCCGCGCCGATGATGGTGCCGATGCCCAGCGCCGTCAGCGCCACTGGACCGAGCACGCGATGCAGCTTCTGGTGCTCGCCAGCGTCCTCGTTCAGCAGTTCCATCAGCACTTCGAGGGATTTGCGCTCGAAAAGTCTCTTCATGAAGGCTGCTCCCGCCTTGGGCCACGGTCAGTGTGGGCACATCCTACGGACTCGGCCGGAGCGTGTCAATGAAGCAGGGTCTAGGGTCCAGGGTTTAGGGTCTGGCCCGCGCTGGGCGCTTCTGAGCCATCCGGGTAAGTGGCCATGCACACCTAAAGCAACATCGATTTTCCTCGAAGCCGTTCCTCTCGCCCAGCGCAAGCTAGACCCTAAATGACAAGTGTCAGGACATCGTTCATTGAATTGTGTGCCAGGACATCGTTCAGTCTCAAGCTTGCTGAGGCGCCGGATCGCAGAAGATGTGCTTTTCCAACTACGGGGAGAAGCACATGGACGACCGA
>JAVEWL010000660.1:0-3556 GCA_034004565.1 FCB group bacterium
AGAAGAGAAGGAGAAGACAGATGGCCAGCAGGAAAAACCTGGTTCTAGCGTCGCTGGTAAGTCTGGTAATGGTTCTATCGTTTGGTATTGGCCTGGTGCCGATGCTGACGGTGGGCCCAGACCAGAGCGCCAAGGCGGCGCCGGGTGCGGCGGAGGTTGCTATCAGCGTGGACGGTACCACGCCGGTGGGCGCCTCGTATGCCATACCCGTGGGCGGCGAGCAGGGCTTTTCGGCACTTCGCCTGGTGGGCGATGGTGTCGAGTCGCTTGGCGGTGGTACGGTCGAGTGGTCGTTGGCCACGGACGGATCCGCGAAGTTGGTGAGTGCGGCGGATGCGGCGGTGGCGACGGTTCAGGCCCTCGCGCCCGGCGAAGCGAGCCTCTACGCCCGGACCTCGGACGGCCTGGTGTCCATCGTGGACCTGACTTTTTATGAATTGACGGCGATCCCGCAGTTGAATGGGACGACGGTTGCGGTGACCTCTCCGCTGCAGGGCGCACGGATTGTGGTGCCGGCCGGTGAGGTGACGCCGCTGACGCTGACGGCGGAGACGAGCAACCCTGCCGACGTGCAGCGGGTGCGTTACGTCCTCGATGCGGCGGGCACGATCGTGCAGGGCTACAGCGAGACCGCTCCGTACGCGGTGGTCATTCCGGATGTGCTGGCTTTGACGAGCCCGTTTGTTCGCGCCGAGGCGTTCAGCACGGCGGCGGGCCAATATGTAGAGTCGACGGGCGTGACCTTTACGGTGGTTCCCGTTGCTGATACGGATGGGGCGGGCGACCTGGATCCGAACGGTATTCCGGACGATCCGTTTGGCGCGGGTCTGAACCCGGGCGATCAGTGGACTTCGACCATTACCGACGGCACGTTTGATCGCACGGTCGGCATGACGTTCCTTGGCGGGGGGGTGGACAAGGCGATTGTGCTTCCGGAAGACGGCGTGACGGTGACGTTGGCCGATCCGGACGATGCGACGCGCTGGGTGCGCGTGACGGCGCCGGCCGGTCTGGTTCAGGCGGGGCAGACGGGTTTGCTGCTGGTTGCCATCGCGGATACGCCGACCGACTTGCTGGGTGCGACGGAAGCGGCGAACCTGGCGGTGGAACCCTCGACGCTGGTGACCAATGGCCAGTACGTAAGCGTGAATGTGCTTATTCAGGAAGGCAGCGCCTGGACGAGCCTGACCGACGTGACCGACAATCCGGTTGTGGTCGAGATGGGTGGCCTGGGTGTGACGGCGAATGAGAGTGTCGCGTTTGCGGTTCATCCTTCGGCGGCGGTCGAGACCGGTGGCGACACGGAAATCCAGGTTGCGCCGGGCGGTTCCTGGGCGAAGACCGAGAGCGGCAGTATTGTTGAACTCGGCGAGATGAGTGCGGAACTGGGCACGCTTGGCGTTGTGGCTCCGTATGAATTCGCCCTCAGCCCGAATATTCTTTCCATCACCCCCGCCACGGTTTCGAGCCTTGGCGGCGAAATTCGCATTGCGCTTGAGAACGTGACCAACGGCCAGGCGGTTGCGGTCACTATTGCGGGCCAGGTGGTCAACGGCACGGTTGACACGGATGGCCAGGGCACGGGCGTCACGATAGCGGTTCCCGCTTCGGCCCCGTTGGCGACCGTGGCCGCGACGGCCAGCGCGGACGTTCGCGTGGACATTGACGGCGACTTTGATGCGCTGACGGGTGCGCTGACCTACCAGGGTCCGCAGATCACGAATGTGAATCCCGCGACGGGCGGCCCCGGCGAGACGATTACGATCACGGGCACGGGCTTCCAGAATGCGCCCGGCACGACGGTTCTGTTCGGGGACGTGGCGTTGACGATCGACAGCATTTCCGCCACGGAGATCGTGGGTCACTTTGGCAACATCATTCCGGCGGATGGCGCGGTTGATGTGGTCGTGACGAACGCGAACAATTTCAGCGGCACGGCGGCGGCCGGGTTCGTGGTCGGCGTGGATGGGCCGGTGCTGACCGACGTGGAACCCGACTCGGTTTACGCGGGCGCTGAATACTCGCTTAACCTGTCCGGCAGCAACTTCATCGCGGGCGCGGCCAAGCAGCAAGAGGCCAGCGCGGCGGTCTACTTTACGGCGGGCGCTGCGCCGGATCTTGCGAGCGACACGCGTGCCGCGTCGATCAGTGCCTTGAGCGACACGTTCATCCGGGCCAAGACACCGGCTACGCTGCCGGCCGGCACGTACAACGTGTACGTGGCGACGGTGCTCTACACGCCGGGTGAGGCCGACACGGTCTTGACGTCCGATCCGCTGGAGGTTGTACTTGTCGATCCGGCAAATGCGCAGATCCAGGTAACGAGTGTCACGCCGGAAGAGGGCCCGCTTGCGGGCGGCACGCTGGTGACGATTGAGGCGGTCCAGGCGGTTGCCACGGCCTACGCGGAATACATGAAGGTCTTCTTCGGTGCCGACGAAGGCACAATTCAAAGCGCGTCCGCGACCCAGATTGTCGCGCTGACGCCGGCGTCGACGTTCCCGAGCCTGGTGGACGTTCGCGTCGAGAACTCCGAACTTGCCGGTCCGGACAACTTCGGCATCCTGGCGGACGGTTTCGAATACGTTCAGCCGGTGCTTTCGGTTTCGCCGCTGAGCGCGTTTTCGGCGACGGGTCCGGTGGGCGGTCCGCTGAACCTGTTCACGCCGGGCAGCAAGGACTTCGAGGTGAGCAACACCGGCACGGGTACGCTCGATTGGACCGCGTCGGTCGACGTGACCTGGGTCTCGCTTTCGGCCGGGAGCGGCAGCGCTGAGAGCGGCGCCCCCGACACGGTCACGGCTTCGCTGAATGCCGGCGTGCTGGCGCTTGCGGAAGGCACGCACACGGGCACGATTACCTTTGACGACGGCGACCTCGATACCGATCCGGTCACGGTTGCGGTGAGCGTGGTGGTCGGTCCGGAAAACACGCCGATTCTTGGTGTTTCTCCGGCGACGGATCTGGTTTCGACCGGCGGGCTCGGCGGACCGTTCTCGCCGACGGACATCGATTACGCGGTCTCGAACACCGGCGGCGGCACCCTGAACTGGACGGCTTCGGCGGACCAGGCGTGGGTGACGGTTGCTCCGGGTTCGGGCTCGAGCACCACTACGGCGACCACGGTGAACGTGTCGATCAACTCGGGCGCGAACAGCCTTGCGCCGGGTCTCCACACGGCGACGGTGACGTTTAGCGACGGCACGGTCCAGGTGACGCGCCAGGTGGAACTCACGGTGGTTGCGCCGGTGATCGGCGTGGTGCCGGAGACGAGCTTCGACGCGTTTGGCCCGGCGGGCGGTCCGTTTGCGCCGCTGAGCCAGACCTTCCAGGTGTACAACTTTGGTTCGGGCGAGCTGATCTGGGATGCGAACCTGGTATACACCGGTGACGCGCCGACGTGGCTGACGCTCGAGAAGGACGTGAATGCGCAGCCGGGCACGGTTGTCGCTTCGATTAACGACAACGCGGGTCTGCTGACCGGCAGCGCGGCGGGGACGACGTACTCGGCGACGATTCCGTTCACCGGGAACGGCGGCACGACGACGCGCACGGT
>JAVEWL010000661.1:0-3556 GCA_034004565.1 FCB group bacterium
CACTGCCAGCAGCACGCCGAGAAAACCAAAAGAATGTCCAAACACCAGAAACGCGGCCATGACCCATACTGGATGAAGGCCAATCTTGTCGCCGAGAATGAGCGGGCGCGACACCACTTCCTCGATGCTCTGCGCAATGCCGAACGTCGCCAGGACGCCGACGATATGCCAATCGAACCCGTGCTGAACCAGCACCAGCACAACCGAGGTGATCAGCCCGAACAGCACGCCGACGTAAGGGATAAACGTAAGAAAGCCCGTGAGCAAACCGATGAGAAAACCGAAGGGCACGCCCGACACGGTAAGGCCGACACCGAATATGAGGGCGTTCACCGTCGCGACCATGAGTTGCCCACGCACGAAGCTGCGCATCTGAAAATCGATCTTCGTCAGGATGGACTCCGTGCGTTCGCGGTACTGAACCGGGATGGCCTCACGCGCGTGCAACACAAGCCGATCGAAACTGAGCATCAGATACCCGGTAGCAAAGGCGAACACACTGAAATTCACCAGGAAGGCCAGGATCTTGATAAAGGAACCCGAGATGTACTGGAGCAGTTCGCCCACCGTCGTGGTCCCACTCTTGATGGAAGCCGCGACCTGGCCGGCGTAGCGGCGGGTAAGTTCCTGGAGATTCTCTCGAACGGCGGTGTACACGTGATCGGCCACAATGGCTCGCGCAAGCTCATCGGTCAACACCGGCTCCCCCGGCCGAGGCTGTTCGGTTGCCGCGGGGGCGGGCGCGCCCGGCGGCGCCGTGGGCGATATTTCCTCGGGCGCGACGACATACTCTTCTTCGGGCAATAGGACGGCTTTTTCGGAGAGAGGCGTGGTTACCGCCGCCGTTGGAACCGTGGCGCCGACGTCGAGGCGCTCGGATTGCGGCCACCAGCCCATCGTAATGACTAGTTCCTGCATGGGGAACCAATCAAGGGCCTTGCTCACCCAGGTATCGCGGACGGCATCGCGAGGCTGGCGCAGTTCCTCCGCCACGGCACGCCTCGCCGAGGTAACCAGTTCGTCGGCTTCGTTGAGGAGACGAGGCACAACGAATATCGGTATGGAAATAAGAACAAGCAGGCTGATAAACGCCATGGCCCCCGTGGTGATCGTACGGCGAACGCCGCGTGCTTCGAGATACATCACGACCGGGCTGAGCAGGTACGCCACGAGCATGGCCAGAAACACGGGAATCAGCAAGGGGCTGATGAAGTAGAAGAGCAAGGCCGCAAGGGCCAACGCGAGCAACACGCCCAACGATTGGATCCATCGGTTGTGGAGCACGGACAGCACGTTGTCGTACATGAAACCCTCCTCCGAATGCGCGGCGTATCCTAGCATACCGCCCGTATGCCAGGAAATGTTGCAGAAGTTCCGCGGCATCTCTACGATGCTGTCAGGGGGTGCGCGTTAAGCCCCTCAAAATTGGAAACGGATTAAGTCGAATGCAACTACTCGTGCTGCTGGTATCGCTCCTCATCAACGTCTACATCGGGCTCCTCATCGTGGGCGCGGTGCTCTCGTGGTTCATCCACGATCCACGGCATCCCTTGATTCGCACGATTGACCGTCTCACCGATCCGATCTTGAAACCAATCCGCCGCGTGCTGGGTATGACCGGTCCGGTGGATTTCTCGCCGCTCGTCGCCATTCTGCTGTTGGGCCTGCTCCGCCGTCTGCTGGTGGGACTGCTATGACCGGGTTCGACGAAAACCTCCCGCCCGCGACCGGTGAACCCTCGCACGGTATTCTGACCAAGGCCGCGCGGCCGGCGGAAATGCTGCTGGGACTGGTCTTCCTGGTCAGTGCGCTCCTGAAAGCCAACGACATCGACGCGTTTATCATTGCCATCGGCTTGTACGGCGTGGTGGCGGGGGACACGATCCAAACGGCCGTGGCGCTGATTACCCTGGCCATCGAGTCGGCGCTGGGCACCGCGCTCGTGCTTGGCTGGCGGCCCCGCGCGCTGACGCTCGGCGGCGCCGCGGCCCTGCTGCTGGCGTTCTCGGGGCTGATTCTGTACGGCTGGCTCGTGAACGGCATCACCGATTGCGGTTGCACGGGGGCGATCAAGATTGGGCCAAAGATGTCGCTGCTCAAGAACGCGGCCCTCCTGGCCCTGGCGGCAACGGCCATGGCGGGCTTACGGCAAAACCCCGGAACGGGTCGCGGCGTCATTGCCAAGACCGCCGCGGCGCTTCTCTGCGCGGCCGTGATAACGGGCTATTCGTATTCGGGGATTGAGCCGCCTTCCGCCCCCCTGGATCGGCCTTTCTCCCAATTCGTACTCGAGGTGGACGGACACAACGTGGATCTCGGCAAGGGAGAGTATCTTGTGGCAGTCTTCAGCAGCACCTGCGACCATTGCATGGCCTCCGTGGAGAAGCTGAACCCACTGGCGGAATTGCGGAATTTCCCGCCCGTGGTGGGGCTCATCGAAGGTTCTCCGGAATCCATCCAGCAGTTCGAACTGTTCACCGGGCCGCAATTTCCGCTGCATCCCATCGGCTTGCGCACCTTCTCTGAGTTCATCGACAAGTTCCCACCGCGGTTTGTGCTGGTGCGTGACGGCATAGCCCTGCATACGTGGGATGACGAAGTGCCGACTCCGGAGGCTGTGATCGAGGCGTCGCGAGACACCGCACCATCGTCCGGGTAAGGGCGGTATTCTTCGCGTGAACCTCGGCATTCGCGCTGTTTTCAGGGTTACATGGCTCTTTCAGGAAGAACCGGAGCCATTGCGATTGTTCTAAAGTATTGCGTATCGAACAATTCGCAGGCGCGCGGGCTGTTTTGGCGCGCGCTTTGACTGTTTGCCGAATTGACACGGTCCTCGGGCTCTGATAGCATCTGCAAGATCCGCTAAGGGCTTATGAGACAACAAACTGTGGGCGCGGATCGGTTCGGAGAGACCGTGGCCCAGCCAGGCGGTGCGCAGTGGCCGGTTCGGAAGAATGCATGTGGGCTTTTTTTGGTATCGCGAAAGCGGACCGTTTAATAGGACTCATCTCCTTGGTACCAATTATGAGGGCCGAAATCTGTGTCAGTCGTAATTGAAACGATGAAACTGGGGAAGGTGTACGAAGCCGCCTTCCGCGGCCAGGACGTCCACGCGCTCAAGGACCTTGACCTGGCCATCAACTCCGGTGAAATCTACGGTTACCTTGGGCCGAACGGCTCCGGGAAAACCACCACAATCAAGCTTCTCCTCGGACTTATTTTTCCCACGGCGGGCACCATGCGCATCCTTGGCCGCTCCGACATCGGCGCGGTTCAAGTGCGACAGAAAATCGGGTACCTGCCGGAAGGCGCCTACTACCCCGACTTTCTGAAGGGCGAAGAGGTGCTGCGGTTCTACGGGCAGCTCTACGGCCTGAGCGGCAGCCTGCTCAACAAGCGAATCGACGAGACGCTTGACCTGGTGGGAATGAACAAGGCCCGCAAACGCCTGATCAAGGGGTACTCGAAGGGCATGCGGCAACGCATCGGCATGGCACAGTCGCTCCTGAACGACCCGCAGATTCTCATCCTCGACGAACCGACGAAGATCGGAAGA
>JAVEWL010000662.1:0-3554 GCA_034004565.1 FCB group bacterium
GTAATCGTTTGGAACCGCCCTAACGCGAGATCTCGAGGATCTCCATTTCCAGGTTGCCCGCGGGCACCTTGGCAACAACGGTATCGCCGACGGCTTTACCCATAAGGGCTTGCCCGACCGGCGACCGCACGGAGATCTTTCCATTCTCCAGATCGGTTTCAAGCGGGCTTACGAGCTTGTACGAGCATTCCTTGCGGGTCTTCTTGTTCAAAACCCGCACCGTGGCGCCCATATACACCTTGCTCGCGTCGATATTGCTTTCGTCAAAAACGGCCGCCCGGGCGATCTTGTCGCCCAGGTCGCGGATCTTGGCGTGAAGCATTGCTTGCGCTTCCTTCGCCGCATGGTAGTCCGCGTTTTCCTTCAGGTCGCCCATACCCCGGGCAACCTCGATAGCATTGGCCACGACGCGCTTATGTTCATGGCAGCCAGCCAGTTCGGCCTTGAGCTTGTCAAGGCCTTCCTGGGTCATATACAGTTTCTCCATTCGTATTCTTTTCCCCGAATGTGGAATTCTCAGGATAAAACTCACGTATTATACCAAACCCTTATCACCGGTTAAACCCAACCTGCCAAAATCGAAGGCTATGGCATCCAGTAGTTCCGGCATCGCAAGGGACCCAAGAGAAACCCTTTGCTTGTGTTGGCACATATGTTAACATTAGCGCATGGCGATGCGGGTAGAGGAATACGTTCGCGAAGACGGGTCGAGCCCGTACCAAAAATGGTTCGACAGGCTGGACGTTCAGGCCGCGGCAAAGGTCATCGCGGCGAAGTTTCGGCTGGAATCCGGGAACTTGTCCAACGTGAAGTGTTGATAAACCATGCCCTTAACCCGAGACTTCAAGATTACGGTCGTCGAACGGCTCAAGCGCGAGCCTGAACTGGCGAAGGCCATGTACGACGAGGCGGTGGAACTTCTGCAAAGCGGCGAGCCAGACGTGTCGAGAGAGATTCTGCGCACGCTCGTGAACGCCACGGTCGGTTTCGACGAACTGGCCCGGAAGACGTCCGGGGACAAGCACTCCCTGCACCGCATGCTGTCGGCGCGAGGCAATCCCGGCATGAGGAACCTGTCCGCCATCCTGCGCGTCCTTCGGGCCGAGGTCCAGGCGCAGGTTTCCTAACGAATCTCCTCCAGCCTCTTGCCATCCACGAACCTCCCCTACACCTTGCCGGTCATTCTGCCGAAAAAGGTGCTGTAGTACCGTGCGTACGCGGGTAAGCCCAATTGTCCAAATTGGAACGACTTGAGAGGAGATGCAGTCCATGGACGCGGTTTTCGCGCACCTTCAGGAACGGTGGATTGCCTACGTCGCTATTCTGCTGTGCAGTTCGCCGCTGCTGTATGTCTTCCGCAAGCAGGTGATCCCGATCGTCTGGTACACCTGCGAAATGGCGATCTACATGGCCATGTTTCACCTCGTCATACACGGCATTGTCCGCGTGGCGCGCTGGTTCAAGCTGGAGTCGACCTTCATGTACGACAAAGTCGACACCGGCTGGAACACCCCGCTGTTTACATTCTGGGAGCGTGGGGTGTATAACCCTCAGTGGCTGTTTTATTTCGAATTGGCGGCTGCCATTCTCATCGTCGCCGGCGTCATAAGGTACCGGCCGTTCACCGCGCAGACCGTTCACGCGCGCAGGCCGGTGCAGGCCAAGGGGATGGCGAGCCAGGTCCGGCCTTCGGCCGCTAGAGGCAGTGGAGTGAGGAAATGATACCAGAATTCGTTCGCGGTCCCATCGCCCCCGTGTTCAGCATCTTCGAGGAAGACGGCACCTTCGACCCCGACGGCCAGCGCCGGTTCTTCGACTTCCTCCTACTCTCGGGCGCGATCAGCGCCTTCTTCGTCCGCTCCGGCATGGGGCAGATGTACGCGTACGAATACGACGACGTGAAATTGATGGCCGACACCGCCTGCTCGCACCTCAAGGGCAAGGCGAACGTGTTGGTTGGCGCCACGGGCATCTGGGACCGCAACTACGAGAAACGCCCGGACCCGAAGGTGTTCACCCAGCAAGCCATCGAACTGAGCCAATACGCCGAGCAGGCCGGCGCGAATGGCGTGGTCCACACGCTGCCGGAAGCCATCCTGCCGCAGGGCAACGAGACCTACGCCGACGTGATTCTGCGTTACTTCGAGACCATCAACGACGCGGTAAGCTGCCCAATCTTCATTTATCAGCCGCCCGGCACGGCCGCGGAGTACATCCTTCGCAGCCCGCTCGTCGAGAAACTGGCCGACCTGCCGAACGTGAAAGGCATGAAGGCCTCGACGCCGGACGCGATGTACATTCTGGACATCTGCCATGCGGTAAAGAACAAGGATTTCGGCTACATCATCGGCCACGAAGGCGCGTTCTACGCGGGCCTCCATTCGGGCGCGAAGGCCGTCATCGGCCAGGGCGCTACACTCAACCCGCAAATACTCCTCGCCGTTCAGGACCGCTTCGATGCCGGCGACATGGATGGCGCCCAGGAAGCGCAGTACTCGGTCAACTTCCTCTGCCAGGCCATCGGCAATTCGGTCGAATTCTTCAAGCGCTACGCGACCGAGAAGGGCTTCCCCGTCAAGACCTTCGACCGCGCCATGAAGAACAACCCCTACGGCGGCGCACCCCGCCCGCCGCTCAGCACGGAAGAGTACGAAACATCCAAGCGGCTCCTGGAAACGGAACTGGCGAAGTACACGACCACTTCCGTCGCCTAACACCACTACCTGCACCGGCCGCCGCAACACTGCGGCGGCCGTTCATTTTCATCTCCGTCCCCATGCCGATAGATCAGCATCCTGTCTTATTGGAACTATTCATGCGATCGAGAAAAGGAAGGCTTGTATGCCGTTCCTGAGTCCAAAGAATAAAACCGCTCCGAAAATCGACCCCGACCTCCCTTGGCCTATCGACGGATTGGCGTACGTAATCACCTTCATGGGTCCCATGTCCGCAGGCCTTAGCGTAGGCGCAATTGTTAAAGATTGGAAAATCGCCCTGCTTGGATTGCTGATGGGTACTGCCATTACCTATCTCAACGGATGGCTGTGCGACAAATTCCTTGAACCTTGGGTCGCACGCCACCAGCAACAGTTGCAAAGTGGCGCGCCTCGCATTCTTATTAACATCGTCGCTTTCGCTTGGGCAATTGCGTTATGTGCGTTCTCTATAATCGCGCCCTTCGCCCTTTTGGGCAGTGAGGCCTTAACGCACATTCGCTGATCACCTCCGGCTTTCCGATAACGAAAACTATAGGGTTGCCGCGCTCGAGGTACTCAGATTGTGGAGACCCTACCAAACTGATAGCATCCACGGTGGCATTTTTGTTTCTGCTCGCAATCGATTATCAGGGGACCCAACCATGATGCTACTTGCCGCCGCTCTGACCCTCAGCGCCACCCTCGCCGCCCCTCCTGCCGCGAACGACGTCCTCGTCGGCGTGTCCTACTTCGCCGGCTGGTGGGAGCCGCTGCCCAACAAGTGGCACGATGCCCAGGGCAAGGACTGGCGCCCGCGGCTTCCCGAGCGCGTTCCCCTGCTCGGCGAGTACAACGAGC
>JAVEWL010000663.1:0-3549 GCA_034004565.1 FCB group bacterium
GCGCTGACGCCGGAACAGGCGGCCCTGATTCGGCGTTATGTACCGGAAGTCGTGGTGGTGTACGACGGCGACGCGGCGGGAATCCGCGCGGCGCTTCGAGGAGTCTCAATCCTCAGCGCGGCGGGGCTGTCGGTGCGGGCGCTGACCCTGCCGAACGGGCAGGATCCGGATGATTTCGTCAAGGCCGAGGGCGCGGACGCCTTTCGAAAGCTGGTGGACGACGCCGTCGATTTCGTTTCGTTTTACATTGATATGAACCACGCCCGGACCGGTTCCATCGAGGGACGGTCGGAGGTGGCGGGGGAACTGTTCGCGATTCTGCGCGATCTCACCGATGAGATCCGGCGCGACGAGTACCTGAAGCAAATGGGGCGGGCCCTCCGCGTTGACGAGTGGACGCTGCGGCGCGAGTTCCAGAAGAGCACGCGTGACCAGGGGTCGCGGATTGCCGTACATCGTGAGGATTCGAAGGCGGCGCCCGTGGCGGTCAGCCTGGATGACCATACGTTTGTGGCGGTGCTGCTGAATCACGAACCGCTCTTGCAGCGCACGAAGACGGCTTTGGATGGGCTTCCCCTGGGCGATGGTCCGACGGCGGAGGTGCTGCGGGGGCTTTTCGGGGAACCCGGACCCGATTTGACCCAGCGGCTGGAGTCGGAAGGCGCCCGAAACCTGTACACTGCGGCGGCCAATCGGACCGTGGAATGGGACGAAAAGGCCGAGACCCTGGTCGACAGGCGCATAAATCGTTTTAAGAGAGAGGTTTGGCTTGCCGAGTCCGAGGGAATCAAGGAAGCAATCCGGGAGGCGGAGCGTTTACAAGATATACCGCGTGTAATCGAGCTCGTGGCGCGCAAGTCACAGCTTGACAAGGATATACAGAGTATCGGAGATACCTGAGCCCGGGCGGAAACGTCGCGGAGCCCGTTGCACAAAAGGCGCAAGATGCGCAGCACAGATGCAGACGCAGGCGAAGCGATATCCGAAAAGTCCGCAGCCCGCTCCATGGCGCGGCCCGCAATCGGGTACGAAACGTGGGACATTTTAGAGTACGTAGGCTGACTGGCAGCCGCACGTCGAAATCCAGGTAGGGAGTGCTATGGCCGCACGCACCAAGAAAACGTCAAAGACGACCGAGGTTAAGGTCGCGCCGGGCGATGGGACCAACAAGGTCCTGGAAGCCGCGAAGGAAAAAGCCCTTGCATTGGCCAAGGAAAAGGGCGCGCTCACGTTTGACGATTTGAACGACATCCTGCCCGCAGGCTCGGGCAATGAGGACATCTCGCAGGATATCGACGAACTGATGGTCATGCTCAGCGGCATGGACATCGATATCGTCGACGAGTTGCGGGTCGATGCGGAGACGCAGCAGGTCCAGCAGCAGAAGGAAAAGCAGGCGCGCAAGGCCGAGGCCAAGCGCGAGGCGGCCCAAGCGCGGCTCGAACGGGCCGACGATCCCGTGCGCATGTACCTGCGCGAGATGGGCCGCGTGCCGCTGCTCACCAAGGACCAGGAAGTCACCATCGCCAAGCGCATCGAGGCGGCCGAGCAGGAACTGACCGACGTCCTCCTGAACACGCCCTACACGTTCAAAGAGATTCACATGCTGGCCGCGCGCATCCTGGCGGGACGCATGAGCTTTGCGCAAGTCAGCGAGATCGAAGAACCGAAGGAACAAGAGGCGTTCCTCAAGAAGCTGCCGAGCCTCATGGAACACATGGTGGCCTGCGACGCCGAGATCGAGAACCAGGACAAGCGGCAGCGCAAGGGCAAGCTGTCGGAACGTAGCATCGAGAACATCCAGGCGCGCATCCGCGAGCTTCGCGGCGAGCAGGCGGATGTCGTGCGCCAGTTCGTCCTCAAGACCAAAGAGATTATGAAGATCGCGCGGAAGATCAAGAGCCTGAAGCGGCGCATCGCGACCGCGCGGGACGAGATCGATCGCATCGAGCGCGAGGTGGGCGTCAGCGCGGACGAGATCCGCGAAATCGCGGCGCAGCTCCGCAAGTCGAATGCGACGCCGAAGAATCTTACGGTCGATCGCGACATCCTGCTGGACGCGGAACGCCGGCTGTCCATCGCGCAGCGCAAGATCGACCAGATCGAAAGCGACGCGCGGCTGGATTCCGACCGGATTACGGTGCTTATCGACACCATCCGCGACAAGGAAGAGAAGATTTACAAGGCCAAGATGGAATTGGTCGAGGCCAACCTTCGTCTCGTGGTCAGCATCGGCAAGAAGTATACGAACCGCGGCATGTCGTTCCTCGACCTCATTCAGGAAGGCAACATCGGCCTGATGAAGGCAGTGGACAAGTTCGAGTACCAGCGCGGGTATAAATTCTCAACCTACGCGACCTGGTGGATTCGCCAGGCCATCACGCGCTCCATCGCCGACCAGGCCCGCACCATCCGCATTCCGGTGCACATGATCGAATCGATCAACAAGCTCGTGCGCACCAGCCGGCGGCTCGTGCAGGAATTGGGTCGCGAGCCGAGCGCGGAAGAGATCGCCGAAGAGATGCAGATGTCGGCCGACAAGGTCCGCAGCATCCTCAAGATCGCGCAAGAGGCCATCAGCCTCGAAACGCCCGTCGGAGACGACGGCGACAGCAACTTCGGCGACTTCATCGAAGACAAGTCTGCCGAATCGCCCGCCAATGCGACCGCCTTCAGCGTGTTCCAGGACCGGCTCGACCAAGTGCTCGGGTCGCTCACGGAACGCGAGGAAAAGGTGTTGCGCCTGCGCTTCGGCCTCGGCGACGGCTACCCGCGCACGCTCGAAGAAGTCGGCAGCGTGTTCAACGTCACCCGCGAACGCGTCCGCCAGATCGAGGCGAAGGCCCTGCGCAAAATGCGCCATCCGACCCGCGCCCGCGAACTGAAGCCGTTCATGGATTGGAGCCTCAGCCAGTTGTAGTACGCGCCAGAAGATTAGAATACGACCGCCCGGTGTGTAGGCATCGGGCGGTTCTGTTTTCGGGAAACTACGGACCGCAGAAATTGAGATTTCAAGAAATCTCCTCCAACAGATTCGGCATGTGATAAACTGGAAGTAAAGAGACCTTCGAATTTGTGCCTTGCAGCGTCGAGCGTGCCGCCCGAGCAACTTGGCCTTCTCGCGGGGAGCGAGAGGCCGCGAAAAGGAGCCGGTCATGCACATGCCTTCCATTCATCCCTTCATTTGGATCAAATCTCTCGGTTATGTGGAGGACGATCACACCTGTCCATGGTGCGGGGAGACGTTTTCCGTTCACTTCTGCGAGAACGGGCCCGCCTTCCATGCGCAACAGGAGGACGGGACGCGCGAGTCGGAGAAGCCTGAAGAGCAATAGCGTCGCGGAATGCGCAAGGATCATCAGGCCTGAGCGGAATGATCCGGAGGCGAAAAGCTCTTCCTCCCTCTCCCCCTGGGAGAGGGAGGAAGAGGGCGTTGCGGGGAGCGGAGGTCTGGAGTATTCTTGGCAGATGAATATGCAGTCCTTGCGTGATGCGAAAAGAGGGGATGGGTGATATGGTGCGGTCTGGTGTTGCGATTGTGGCGGGGGT
>JAVEWL010000664.1:0-3544 GCA_034004565.1 FCB group bacterium
GCAACCACGCTCCAACGATCTACTTCCCGCAGCTGGTTCCCGAATGCCTTCTGATTGAGCCGACCGAGACGGAGAGCAAGGAAACGCTCGACAACTTCATCAACGCCATGCGCCAGATCGCCCGTGAGATTGAGGAAACACCCGAGGATATCAAGCAATCCCCGCGTGATTTGCCGACGGGACGGTTGGATGAAGTGGCGGCGGCGCGCGAGTTGAACGTCTGCTGCCAATGGAATCCCCCGAGCCAGACGGGCGCGGCTTGACACGTGGCCCCGTAAGCGGTTTCGTTCCCCCCGGCTTCGCACATTCCCCAGGAGATTACCTGATGAATTTGAATGAACTTGGACGCAAGAAAGTCACGGTCGACGAGCAACTGGTCCGGCGCCTCGCCAACACCATCCGCGGCCTTTCCATCGACGCCACCAACGCCGCCGACAGCGGCCATCCGGGCCTGCCCCTCGGCGCCGCAGACTTCGCCGTCACCCTCTGGTACTACTTCCTCCGCTTCAATCCCGAGGATCCCAAGTGGCCCGGCCGCGACAAGTTCATCCTCTCCGGCGGACACGGCTCCATGCTGATCTACTCGCTGCTTCACCTGGCGGGCTATGATCTCACGATGGAAGAACTGAAAAACTTTCGCCAGTGGAACAGCAAGACCCCCGGCCACCCCGAAAGCCACATCACCCGCGGCGTTGAGACGACCACCGGCCCCCTCGGCCAGGGTTTCGCCAACGGCGTCGGATTCGGCCTCGCAGATGCCATGCTCGCCGCACGAGTCAATCGCGAGGGCTTCACACCCATCGACTCCTTCACCTACGTCCTTACGACCGACGGAGACCTGATGGAAGGCGTGGCGCTCGAGGCAGCCAGCTTTGCCGGTCATCTCAAACTGGGCAACCTCATCTATCTCTATGACGACAACAGCATCTCGCTCGACGGCCCGACGAGCCTGATCTTCGACACCGAAGACACACCCGCCAAGTTCGCCGCCATGGGCTGGCACGTGCAGACAGTGGACGGCCACAACCCACAGGAAGTCGCCGACGCGATCTATGCCGCCCAGAAGGAAACCACCAAGCCTTCGCTGATCTGCTGCAAAACCATCATCGGCTACGGCTCGCCCAACAAGGCCGGCACCAGCGGCGCCCACGGATCACCGCTCGGAGAAGAAGAAGGCAACAAGACGAAGGAAGCTCTCGGCATCCCCCTTCAGAAGTTCCACGTGCCCCAGGAAGATCGCGACGCGTGGGGCGCCCGCATCGACGAAATGAAGTGTCTATACAGGGAATGGAAGCAGCACGTTGACCAGGCACGGAAAGATCATTCCGACTGCGTGCGGATTCTCGAAGGATCATTCAAGCAGGAATTGCCCGCCAACCTGGAGAAAGTGCTGCCCGCCTTCAGCCCCGAGAAACCCGTGGCCACGCGCAAGGCCGGCGCGGCCGTGCTGAAGGAACTCGGCAAGCACGTGCCCTGGCTCGTCGGCGGATCGGCCGATCTTTCCGTTTCGACCAATGCCATCGTGAGCGACGAAAAAGTCCTCGCCGGATCCTACAAGGGACGTCACATCTTCTTCGGCGTGCGCGAACACGGGATGGGCGGCATCGTGAACGGCATGGTGCAGCACGGCGCGTTCCGTGCCTTCGGCGCGACGTTCCTCACGTTCAGCGACTACATGCGCGGCTCCGTCCGCCTCAGCGCCCTCATGCAATGCCCGTCCATCTGGGTATATACACACGACTCGATCTTCCTCGGCGAAGATGGCCCGACGCATCAGCCCGTGGAACACGTGACGGCGCTGCGGGCGATCCCGGGGCTGCTCGTCTTCCGTCCGGCCGACGCCATCGAAACCGGCCTGTCGTGGGTGGCCGCGCTCCAGGAAAAGCACCTGCCGTCGGCCATCATCCTCAGCCGCCAGAATCTGCCCGTGTATGACCGCGAAGCGAAGGAATTCTGCGGCGGCAAAGGCGACTTCTTCAAGGGCGGCTACGTGTTCCGCCCCGAAAAAGATCCGAAGAAACTCGACGGCATCCTCATCGGCACCGGCTCTGAATTGCAGCTCTGCATCGAAGCGGCACGCCGCATGGAAGCCGAAGGCAAAAGCATCCGCGTCGTCAGCATGCCGTGCCGCGAATTGTTCGACCGCCAGGACGGATCATACAAGAACGCGATTCTGCCCGAGCTGTGTGAAGCGCGGGTCGCCGTTGAGGCGGGCATCTCGATGGGCTGGGAACGCTACGTCGGGGCGCGCGGCCGCACCGTTTCCCAGGACACCTTCGGCCAGTCTGCGCCGGACAAAGTCCTCGCCGGCGAATTCGGCTTCACCCCGGAAAAGGTCATCGCCCGAATGCTCGAAAGCATGTAGCCCGCGCACGACAGCACGCTGATTCATGGACCCCGCTTCCGTTCGGAGGCGGGGTTCTTCCATGCAGCCGTCCTCACAAAACGCATTCAACTATATTGATTATCAATATTGAGATTCATTGTTGGCGAAATCTCATTTACAGTAGTTGCTTGACAATTTGCACCGCCGTCCTCCCAATGAAGGCAACAGTGGCATTGGGCGTCTTCCCCTCTGCTCCTCCCAACATGAAGGAGGTCTGCGATGATTTTTCAAGTCCAGGCGATGGTTGAAAAGATCGGAGCAGCAATGTTGCTGCTATACGCCGTGGCTCCGCAGGCGCAGCCCGTTTATTCTGTTAATATGGTGAAGAACATTGACGGCCGCTCGAGATCGGCTCTCCCACTAACTCCCGAGTTCGAGCCGGTTGGCGATACATTGTTCTTCACAGCCAGCAGCGTTGATGATGCAACCTTTCGCAGCGTGGGGCAGGAACTATGGAAGACGAACGGCGAATTGGAATTCACAGAACGCGTGGCGGTGATGAACGGGCCGCGCATGCTCACCGCAGCCGGAAACAAGCTCTATTTCCTCAACTATACAACCGAGAATGGTGAGGAATTATGGACAAGTGACGGCTCGGAGCAAGGCACGTTCATGGTGAAGGATCTCGTTCCGGGCCCCGATGACGCCGACATCACCAGTATGGTCGCGGTTGGATCTGCATTCTACTTCATCGCCAATGCCGACCCGGATTTCCCGGTGTCACTCTACGTGACGGATGGAACCGATCCTGGAACGACGCAAATCTTGGCGGGCGATCCCGCGATGCCGCTCCGAAATGTCTCGTCTTTGACACTCTATAAGAGCGAGCTGTATTTTGCAGCATTTACACCCTCGACTGGTACGGTGATCTGGCACACAGACGGAACAACTGCAGGAACGGTGCCCGCATCAGACGTCACTTTCCCGCAGGAACTCGTTCCCTCGGGCGACCTTCTCTTTTTCCGAGCATCAAACACACTCTTCGCTACCGATGGAACTTTGGAAAATACAATCGACTTGGGATTGCTCTCGCCCTCGCTTCTCACAAATGTGAACGGCATTCTCTTCTTCAGAGGAAATGCCAACGGACTCGGTAACGAATTGTACGCCTCGCGGGGCACGCTGGAAACGACCGGCCTTGTCAAAGATATCCTTCCG
>JAVEWL010000665.1:0-3541 GCA_034004565.1 FCB group bacterium
TTTCCAAGTGCCTGATGCAAAGCCACCGAGCCCTCTCCCAGCTTTGCGTTGGGCCCCGTGTCACCCACAATGGCATACGCCATCTTCTCATTTGAAAGACGCAATACAGCCGCGAAGTCTCCCAGCTTCACACCCGGTTCACTGGACCGATTCCACTTCACCGGGATGACGATAAACGGAACCTCGTTCGAGTTCAGTTGGGCCTGGGGAGTTTTACTGTTCAGCCCCGGCTGCTGCAGGGCCGTGGTCGACACGAAGTAGCCCGGGTTGGGGTCGCCGTCCGTTTGTATGACCGGTTTCCCGAAAGGCTTACCATCTTCGGTGGCCATCCCAAACCACTTGATTCGGGTGGGACCCTCAAAACCTTCGGCCTTGGCCGTGTTGAATTCAGGCAGGCAGTTTGCTTTCCACTGGCCTCCCGCGCCTACGCCAATGCCGTTGCAGATGTGGCACGTTCCGATGTCGTCGGGATGATACGCGTCTGGGGCGCCGTCTATGTTGACGTGCATTTGCGAGACGAATAGAAGCGCTTTCGTTTCCGGATCCCTATACACGGGAACCTGGCCAATCTCGTCATGGGGGAACGTGAACTCCTTTCCAATGCTGTCGTCCGCCGTGGCCGGCATGGCGAGCGCGCAGACGACCGCGATGGCAACCGCCGTTAGGGTTCGCATTGCAGATTTCATGGGCTTCCTCCCGTCTGTCGCTAAAGGGCGTCGTGTAAAGCGTGGATGATCTCGTATGGCGCCTGACAAAACGTAACTGACGACGCCGAGTGCAGCGAGGCTTCCTGAGGCAACTCCCATCTCCGAATGGGAGACTCCATCCAATCCAAGTGCTCCCCTTGGAAAGGCGAGTTGCGTGAAGACCGGCCTGGGGGGCGACGTTACGAAAAGCCTGCCGGCTCCAATTTGCAGGGCGGTCTTAAGGATCTCCCTCGGGATGTTGCAGGTCGAAGGGGTGAGCCGTATCCATCACGTGCTGGGTATCGGCGGGATGCATGGTGTCGAACATGTGTAGCGTATCGTACGGATGTGCGGCACCGGGACCGAAAGGTCCCATGACGATATGCTGGCACGCCACCATATGGGAGCAAGGCATGGTGTGAACGCACGGACCGATGTGTGTACACGGAATGGGATGCACGCAGGGTATCCGATGCACGCACGGCTTCGTGCCGGTACCCGGCTCCTTCACAGGCTCCGCCGAGGCGCCACTGTCCTCGCTCCCGGCCTGCCCAAGCTTCTCCGCATCCCGCCATCCTTTTTGAATGGCTTCAAGGCGCTGTGGACGTCCCGGATGGGTCACGGAGGGTTCATCCGGGAAAGTACGGATGGCCGCCATCGCATCGTCGATCTTTGCCTTCATCCGGCAGAGCGCGAAACCCGAGAATTCGTCGGCCTCGAGTTCAATATCCGGACGCGAGCCGGTGCCGAGATTGGTGTGTCCGTTAAGGTGATGGCCGATCTCGTGCGCGAGGATGCTGGCGGCCGCCCATTTGTTCCCTGTCTTGGTCTTCATTTCCTGAATGAACCCGGGGCGATAGAGGATGTAGCGGCGACCGCCTTGAATGGTTGCAACGGCATTGGGCACGTTCGCGGGAAGGATAGTAAAGTTCGCGGGCTGAAGGCCCTGATGGCGGAGGATTTCGGACACGACCTCTTCCATGGAACTGTCGGAGGTGAAGCTCGTCATTACGGCGAATTTCTCGGGAATTTCGCCGCTGACATAGGTGCAGACCCAATCCGCATTGGCTCCGCCTTTGTCCTGATCCAATGCGTGCGGTTCAGTGGATTCGGAACTCGCGGGTGCGGTACCCACCAAGCGCGTTTGAATGCGGCTCCGCGCATCGTCGTATTCGGCGGTAGTAATCAAATCGGCCCCGAGTGCCGCCTTCAGCGTTTTCAGCTTCGCGACGAAGGTGTCTGATTCGACCTCCTTCGTAAAGTCCGTGAGCAGCTTCCTCTTACTTGTTGTGTACTCGTCCAGTGACAGGAGTTCGTTGTCGGAGGCTTCCTTGAGCGCCGTAAGGTTCGCGACAAGTTCGTCCGCTTGCGCAACCGCCGACAAGGAGACAACCAGCATCAATGCACAGGCTTTGCAGATCGAACAGGCAAGGCTTGACATGGCATACCACCCCAACTCTTCGGAGATAGAACAGTGTGATAAACCGAGAACCTTTGTACTACCTGCTCAGCATATCCGGGCGCTGTTCCCTTGTCAATCCCCCCTGACAACCACACTCGATAGCCGACCCGGCCATCGGATCTATTCCCCAATATTCCTCTCACCCATTCCACGACACCTGAACGCACGTCTTGAAAACAGGGGTTCCCTCACCCCATACCGAAAACGCTGCCCTATGGTAGCTCGACCAGGCGTTGCGCACCGCCTCGCCCGTGCCGTTGCAGACATGAGCGGTTGGTGCCGTTCGGGGTTCAGGCTATATACTTACCCAGGCTTCACAAAAAAGGCGGAGATAGTGACATGATGGTCAGAGGATTGGCGGGAACACTGCTGCTTGCACTACTGATCACGGCTCGAGTCGCCGCCGCGGAGAACAAACCCGAAGCAGTGCTGAAAAGCCTTGCACCCGAGGACGTTCTCGCGGTGCTCGACCTTTCTTCTCCGGGACTGGAAGAGGCCCGCGCCGCCGCCGACAAGGGTGATCGCGCGGAAGCCCTGGCCGCTCTCCTTAAACACTATCGCAAGCAATTCCCCGCAAACACGCCCGAGGCGACCCTCTCATCAAAGACCCGGCACACCGCCGACGATATCGTCAACCACGTGTTTCAATGGGGTCCGTACGAGCCCGCCGAGTACTGCAAGGACGTAAACTGGGAAGCCGATCCCCGGGGCGACATCGAATGGGTTGCGGCGATGTACCGTTTTCATTGGGCGGAACCCTTGGCTGAGGCCTATGGCCACACCAAAGACGAGAAGTATGCCCAAGCCTTCGTCGATCTCTCCTCAGACTGGATCGCGAAGCATCCCCTCGAGAAGGCCGATCGCGTGCATCCGATCTATGCCCATTGGAAGGGCTTTGCCTGGCTCGACATCCAGACCGGCAGGCGCGCGCGCAGCCTCTGCCGCGCCTTCCCTTCGCTGCTGCATTCCCAGGCCTTCACGCCGGAGTTCCTGGGCATGCTGCTCGCCAGTCTCTACGACCACCAGGTGAAAACCGAAGCGGCCCCGCGCGCGCCCGCGCACAACAAGGCCGTTTTCGAACAACGCGGTTTTGTGGAAGTTGCGACCGCGTTTCCCGAGTTCAAGGATTCGCGCCGCTGGCTCGAGCTGGCGCTCGAACGCACACGCATAAGCCTCATGTCGCAAACCACCGAGGACGGCGTCCAGCGCGAATGGGCCACCGGCTACCACCGCGGCGTCCTCGAGGATGCCGTCTGGGTCTTTCAGAAGGTGGAAAAGGCCGGCATCCCCATCCCTCAGGACTGCCGCGATCGCACCCGCCGCATGGCCGACTGCCTCTTCGCCGTTGCCACGCCCGATTTGGGCTATCCCATGTTCGGCGATGCGGGCCGCC
>JAVEWL010000666.1:0-3536 GCA_034004565.1 FCB group bacterium
TTGGGGGAGTCTTCGAAGGCGATGGCTTCGTTCGGGGCAACGCCGAGGGCTTCGGCGGCGGCGAGGAAGAGGTCGGGGTGGGGTTTGGCGCGGGCGACGTCTTCGGAGCTGCGGATGATTTGGAAGTAGTCGATTAGGCCGTGGCGTTCGAGGTGGGGGATGATCCAGTCGCGGGTGGCGCTGGATGCGATGGCAATGCCGAGGCCGAGGCGCGCGGCGTCGCGGAGGTAGTCTTCGACGCCGGGGAGCGGGGTCTGGGTTTCGAGGAGTTGGTAGAAGCGTTGGCGGCGCTGGAGGCGCAGGGTTTCGGGGTCGAGTTCGGCGTTGGCCTGGGTGGCGAGGTGCGCGGCGGGGTCGAAGACCTTTGCGGGGACGCCGATGCAGTGCGCCCAGACGTCGAGGGACAGCTCACAGCCGTGCTCTTGGTAGGCTTCCTGCCAGGATTGGAAGTCGGGGCCTTCGGTGTCGAGGATGAGGCCGTCGAAGTCGAAGATCAGGGCGCGAATAACCATTTGGGGCTCCAAGATTCAAGAGACAAGAAACAAGATTCAAGAAAGAAAAAGCAAAAATAGCAACCGCGAGCGGGGTTAGTAAAGTCCCGTTCGCGGTTGTCTTTCTTGGATCTTGTTTCTTATTGCGCTGCTACTTTTCGGCCGGGGCCCCAAGACGGGCCCTGGCAGGGCATTTTGATTTTGGGGAGAGCGCGGTCGCGGGGGTCGGGGGTGTCTACGGTGACGGCGCGGAGCTGGGAGCCGGCGGTGCGGTAGAACATGACGTGGCGCGAGTTGGGCGACCACGTGGGCGACTCGCTGTTGCCTTGCTCGGTGAGGGTGCGGATACCGGTGCCGTCGATGTTCATGACGGCGATGCGGACGCCGCCGTAATCTGCGACGAAGGCGAGCTTGGTGCCGTCGGGCGACCACACGGGGTCGAAGGCCTTGCCGTAGCTGCGGGTGAGGCGGCGGGGTGCGCTGCCGTCGGCGTTCATGACGTAGATGGTCGGTGCGCCGCCGCGTTCGCTGACGAAGGCGATCTGGCGGCCGTCGGGGCTGAAGCAGGGGGAGGTGTCAACCCCGCGGCTTTGGGTGAGTCGCTTGAGGCCCGTGCCGTCGGCGTTGACGCGGTAAATCTCGGTATCGCCGTCTTTGCTGAGGGCCATGACGACGGACTGGCCGTCGGGTGACCAGTTCGGGGCGATGTTGACGCCGGGCTTGCGCGACAGCGGAGTCACTTTGCCGGAGGCGATGTCCATGACGTAGAGGAAGGGGTAGCGGTCCTTGTAGGAGACGTAGACGACCTTGGAACCGTCGGGCGAGATCTTCGGCTTGATGGAAATGGAATTGTGGTTCGTGAGCTTCCGGGCGTTGGCGCCGTCGTAATCGGCGATGTAGATTTCCTTGTTGCCGGTGGCGCCGCCGCTGAAGACGATGCGCGTGGTGGCGATGCCGGGGAGGCGATGCACAAAGTTGAGGACTTCGTCGGAGAACTGGTGCGCGACGAGGCGTTGCTGCCCGGCTCCGGCGCTGAGGCGTTTGCCCATGACCTGCGCGGAGGCCGCGACGTCGAGGAGGCGGAACTCGCCGACGACGTTGCCGCCCTGGGTGTAGACGTAGGCATAGACGAGGTAGTCGGCCTTGGTGGTTTGCCAGGCTTTGACGTCGAGTTGGCGGAAGTCGGTGGGGAAGCCCGCGAAGCCGGCGGGGTATCCGCCGAGCGGCAGGATGTTGAACATGCCGGTGAAGTCGAGGTCGTTTGCGACGACTTCGGCCATTTCCTTGGCGATGGCTTCGCCGCCGGGTCCCGCGGCGAAATAGGGCACCGCGATGGGGGTGCGCAGGTCGGCGCCGCCTTTCGTGATGGTGCCGCCCACGGCTCCCTGTTGTGCAAACGCGGACAGGCTTCCCGCCACCATGCATGCCGCCACAAGCAAAGTTCTCACTTCCGATCCCTCTCCGTGTTTTACGATGCCCTGGTCAATGCGCTACGGCATTCAGTTATCGATGGTAAAAACAAAAATCACTTGCTGCTTCGGCTCGTTGTAGCCCGGGGGCAGCGGCCGGAACGGCGCGGCGAGTTTGACGGCGTTGACGGCCGATTGGTCGAGGCCCGCGTCGTTGGACGGTTCGTACACTTCGGGTTCGCCGAGGAGCTGTCCGTCGCGGCAGACCCAGAAGGAAATGGAGGTCTTGCTGCCGAGGGGCAGGCCGCCGGGCTCGCGCCACTGGCGCTTCACGGCGCGGCGCACGTCGTTTGCCCACGCGCCGAGGATGCTGGGCATGCCGCGGACCGAGATGCCGTATTCTTCCGCCAGGGGATCGCCTAAGCCGATTTGGGCCGTGTCGGAGGGGCGGGCGCCTTCGAGGCCGCCGGCGCCGGGGGAGGCCGAGGCGAGCGCCATGTTGGCCATTTCTTCTTCGAGGAGATCGTCCACGCCGGAATCGGGAAGGGAGTCGCCCTTTTCAAAGGCGTCCTTGGGCTTCTCTTCTTTCTTCTCGGGCTTGGGCTTTTCCTTGTCTTCCTTGGCGAGTTTGGTCTTCTTTTCTTCCTTCTTCTCGGGGTCGGGCTTCTTGGGCTCGACCTTCTTCTCCGGGTCTGTCTTCTTCTCCGGTTCGGGAGGCTTTGCCTCTTCTTTTGGCTTTTCCTTGGGCGGATCCGGCTTTTTCTCGGCCGCGGGCTTGGCGGCGGCCGGTTTGGGCTCGGGAATGCCGGGGGGCAGGCCTTCGATTTTGGTCGATTCAACGCCTTCGGGCGCGTCGGGCAGGCCGGCGAACATGACACCCACTTCGATGATGTTCAGCGGGGGTGGGCCCTGGAAGAAGTAGGCGGCGGTGGTGAGGGCGCCGATGAAAACGAGGTGAATGATGACGGAGACGACCGTGCCCCGGCGCAGCCCTCGTGAGGGCCGTCTGGCCAGCGTGTAGAAGTCCCGTTGAATCCTCATTCGAAGCGTATCCTCGGAATCCGTTTCGAGGGTTTGTACCCAACTTGTTGCCAAACCGCCTGCGATAAGCGCGAAAAACGTGCGATGCAAAACAATCTATCAATACGGACCGGTATTGTACCTTACCTAATCCCTTGCAATCAAAGTAGAACGCCCTGTTGCCGCTCGCGTTGATAGGATGCTTCCGGGCGCGAAAAAGTTCCCTGCGCTTGTCAAGAGAATACCTTATTTTACACCGTGGAATCCGATTAGGTCCAACGGTACAATGTGCGCCATGTCGCTGGAACTTGAATGTAAACGAGAACCGCAGGCGCTTGCGGGACGGCTTGCCGGCCTTTACGGACGGTGGTGGTTCCGCTATCTGGTGCTGATGATTGTGCTGTCGTGGCTGGGATTTGAAGCCAGCTACGGCAATCCGACGCCGTTTTACGCGGTGTTCAAGCCTGCGTTCGTCACGCTTCTTACGCCCTTCACGATGCTGGGGGTGTTCAGCCTTGTCGCACTACTGGCGGTGTTCTGGAGCTATGGGCGCGGCCCGCGGTGGCGGGCGATCGGGCTACCGGCGCTGTGGGTGGCGTATATGCTGCTTGTGGTG
>JAVEWL010000667.1:0-3529 GCA_034004565.1 FCB group bacterium
CGCGTCCGGCGCGGGCGACTCCGCCAGCTTGTGCCGCAGTTCCACTAGCTCCGGGTTGTTCAGCGGATCCATCGCACGTATCTGCACGTAGTTCGCAATGAGCAGCACGCACACGATCGCCGAAAACACCCCCGCCACCGCCGCCACCGTCACGGCGATGCGGTACGCCTTCGGCTTGCTCGCAAATCTCGTCGTCTTCTGTTTAAGCACCGTGGTCCCCCTCGACCGGACAATACGGAAAGCACCGGGCGCAACTGAGGCAATGCGTCCGGTGCGTTTCATAATCCTTGCGCGCCGGCACCGCCGACAACGCCAGCAATTTCGCAATCACAACGATCCCGAGAAACGCCCCGAGCAATCCCGCGCCCCATTTGTACTCGCCCTGAATATCGTGGGCCTCCGCATACAGTTCCGCGGGCGTGCGCTTCTGTGCGCGGAACGCATCGGTGTCGATCGTCGTCCCCTGCACATCGCCGCGCTCTTCCAACGCCACGCGCTCCGCCAGCCGCACGGTCGCGTGCAGGCGCGAGAGCATCGGGCTCGACAACACCCCGACCCCCACGCCCAGCGCAATCACCACCGGCGCCAGCGCGATCAGCCAAGCCAGCCGCCGCGCCCCTTGCGCGCGCGACTCCGGCCGCTCCTCCGGCGTCGGCGTCACGATGGCCCCGTAGGGACACGCGCTCTCGCACAGGCGGCATTGAATGCATTTCGTCGGAGGAATCGACGCGTGCCACTTCGAAATCCGCGAGGCCCAGCCCAGCAGCACGCCGTACGGACACAGGAAGCGGCAATACGGCCGTCCCACGAATACTCCCAGCAGCAACAGCAAGCCACCCACGAGAAACATATTGAAACTTGCGCCAAAACGAAAGAATCCGACGAACGGATCGTATTCGCAAATTAGGTAACCCGACCCCGTCGCGACGCCCAGCACCGCCAACCCGAGGTACGCATACGGAATCACGCTCAACGCCGCAATCACGGGCCGCGACAACTGCACCGGCTTCACCGCGACCAGTTCCTGTATCGCCCCCAGCGGACAAACCGCCGCGCAAAACACGCGACCGAAAAACAGCGCAAACAGAATCGGTAGCACAAAGAACAGCACCACCACCCACGGCACCGCCACCGAAGAATGCAGCGCACCGTCCAGCACGTTCTGCACCGACCCCACAGGGCACACGCAGCCCTTGCGCCAGAACCCGAAGTACAGCAGCGACACAACCGTCAGCGCAAGCACGCCGGGCCGCGACCGCCGCTTCAACACCAGCCACGCCGCCAGACAAAGGAACCCCACCAGGATCGCCACATCCGCCACGGCCCACGTCAGGTCCGCCGCCGGCGTGTGCATCTCCGGATACTTGTACCCCGACTCGAACTCCGGCATCGGAAAACGGAACTCGCCCCACGCCGCCCCCGCCGCGAAACAAGCCGCCAGCACCGCCACGATCCTGCCCCGCGCCGTCATTTCTTGCGCTCCTGCGGCGGCTGCGACTTCAACACATACGCCTCTTCCACCGGAACGCGCGAGAACGCATCCGCCGGACAGGCCATCGCAATCGCGCACTCGTTGCAGTGCACGCACACGTCCTGCTTGATCTGAAGTTGCAGCGAACCGTTGCCGAACAGCGTGCAGCCCTTCACGCATTTCCCGCAGCCGATGCACAACGACTCGTCAATCGTGTATTGAAAGAAAGGATCTTCGATAAACTTCCGCTGAATCGCCGCAACCGGACAAAGCTGGTGTTCCGCGCCCGTGTCGCGACCCTTCGCGCCCGGCTGCAAGTACCCGCTGCACAGATCGCAGTACCCGCAAATCTGATAGTTGTGAACGCACTTCACTGCCGACGGACTTAGCACGCACTCCGTCGCGCAGCGCCCGCACTGCAGGCACTTCGCCGGATCGAGCTGCCACACCGTCTGCCCCGACACCGGCCTCGCCTGCCACGCAATCCCGCCCGCCACCAGCGCCGCGCCCGCCCGCAGGAACCCGCGCCGGCTGAAGGGTTTCTTGCCCTCGCTCACGGCCGGCCTCCCTTCGCGCGGATCGTGCAGACGCTCGACACGCGGCACGCCTTGCACGCGTCCGACGGCGTACAGGCCCACGCGCCGCGCTTGCCCAGCAACACGCCCAGCGCCGCCAGGCCCGCCACCGATCCCAGCCGCAACATGCTCTTCAAGAACTCGCGCCGGTCCTGTGTATTCATGACGCCGTCGGACCTCCCTTGTCCTCGAAAACGCGGACGGCATTCAACCCGCCGTCCAGCACCAGCACCCGCCCCCGCGAATCCACGGCCACGCCGAGGATCGGAGCGTCGAGTTGCTTCTCAGTAGCCTTCGCGCTCGATTCCTCAAACGCGTCCGGCCCCGCCACCACGCCCAAAAACCGCCAATCGGCAGAATACAGTTTCACGCGGGCCAAACCTTTTTCCGCGGTGACCAGCGACCCGTCCTGCCGAAACGCCACGTGGATCGGATTACAGCATCCGGAGAATCCATCCAACTCCATCGAAGGTTTGTACCACGACGTCACCAGCGACCCGTCCGGCCGGTATTGCTCCAATCCCAGCCGCCCCGGGTTCACCGCCCACAACGCCCCGTCCGGATCGAACGCCACATCAAAATACGGACTCGGCACAATAAACCCAGGAATGTCGCGCGAAGCATCTTCTTCCCCAACGCGCGCAAGCACCTTCCCCGCGCCGTCCAACTTCAGCACCACCCGGTTTCCCGCATCGGCCGCATAGATCGCATCCGCACCCGCCGCCACCGAAGTAATATACGCGTCCACACCAAGACTATCGGTCGTCGACCTGACCGCGCCATCCGCTCCCAGCAACACCAGCCGATCTTCCAGCGCTACAACAAATCCGCCGTCCGGCAACACCGCAAGCGCGGTGGGCGTTCCCTCCAGCACAATCCTGCGCTGCTCCGACCCGTCCCGCGCATATACAATCAGACTCTTCTTACCGCCCACACAAACGCTGTCGTCCGCCCCCAGCGCCAGCGCACTGGCATCCGCGCCAACCTCAATCCGCGCCCCCTCGCGATACAGCACGCTCTCTGCATCAACCTTCTCAAACCGCGCCACGTCATACCGCAGCGCCGCCGAAGGCTCCGGCCGATTATTCTTAACGAGCAGCACTACTACCGCCACCCCGATAACGCCAATCGCCGCCCCCCAGAACCACGCAGGCACTCTCTTCCCCTGCGTCATACCCCTACCCCGCTTTCTTCGCGGTTGCAGGTCAAAGGTATTGCCTCCCCCTCACCCCACCCCTCTCCCCAGGGAGAGGGAGCAAGACTCCAGCAGGTCGTCGCGATCGGCCCTTCCCCGATCACGCGACCATCGCCCACAACGGACTCCCTCTCCCTCTGGGAGAGGGGCGGGGTGAGGGCTCCCACCACGACCCAAGACTCTCCCCAAACACCCTCCGGCCCACCCACAACGGTCTCCCTCTCCCTGGGGAGAGGGGCGGGGTGAGGGGAGCCCAGAGGTCTTTGCTGTCCTTGTTGTCCTTCGCAA
>JAVEWL010000668.1:0-3512 GCA_034004565.1 FCB group bacterium
CCTCGGCCATCTCGTTGGCGCCGCTCGCGGACCGGGCCATCGATCACGGCGGTCCAGGGGTCGAGCGTGAATGGGCACAGACGTACGGCCGCATCGTGCGCCGGCGACAGTACGTGTGCCGTTTGCTGGCGGCCGGCTTGCGGCGTCCGCCGGTTGTGGCGGCGGCGACGGCCGTCGTGTCGGCCGTACCGGCCCTTGCGAGACCCTTTGTGCAGCATATCAACGTGCCGTTTGGCAAGGAAGGCGTGACCGCATAATGCATTTCACAATCCTGGGGCAGGGCACCGCATTACCGGAAGAGTGCGCGACCATGGAGGAGTCGGTACGCTATGCGCAGGACTATTTCTGCCGCGACGATGAAGAGCGCCGCAAACTCGCGGTTCTCTATCGCATGACCGGTGTCAAGCGGCGCTACAGCGTTCTCCTCGACGGACCCGAGGGCAGCGAGGGCCGGCACGTGGTGTTTCCGAAGCCTGCGGACGAACAGGACCTGGGGCCGGGCATCGGCTATCGCATGGACCTGTACGAACGGCACTCCGTGCGTCTTGCCGTCGCGGCGGCAAAGGAAGCGCTTGAAGATGCGGGAGTGCGGCGCGATGCGATCACGCACCTGATTACGGTTTCGTGCAGCGGGTTCGCGGCGCCGGGCGTCGACATCGCCATCATCAAACAACTGGGCCTCGCGTCGACCGTACAGCGCACGCACGTCGGGTTCATGGGTTGCCACGGCGCACTCAATGGCCTGCGCGTCGCGCGCGGGTTTGCGGAGAGCGACCCGAACGCCTGCGTGTTGTTGTGCGCGGTCGAAGTGTGCAGCCTGCACTATCACTACGGCTGGCATCCCGAGCGGGTTGTCGCCAACGCATTGTTTGCCGACGGCGCGGCCGCGGTGGTCGGCAAGGCAAGCAACGGCGAGGCCGGCGGCGCGTGGCGCATTGCCGATACGGGCTCCGTGCTTGTGCCCGATTCGGAAGACGCCATGACCTGGAAGGTCGGCGACCACGGTTTTGCCATGACCCTTTCCGCGCGGGTGCCGGAACTCATCGCGAGCCACTTGAAGGGCTGGATAGAGGGATGGCTGGGACGGAACGGTCTTGGCATTGGCGATGTGCAATCCTGGGCGGTGCATCCCGGGGGGCCCCGTATCCTTCAGTCTGTCGCGGCGGCCCTGGCCCTACCCGAAGGCGCTCTTGACATCTCCAAAGACACGCTCAAGAATTACGGCAACATGTCCTCGCCCACGGTGCTCTTCATTCTTCGCCGAATGCGCCAGGAAGATGCCCCGCGCCCCTGCGTAGCGCTGGGTTTCGGCCCCGGGCTGATGGCGGAAGCGACGCTGTTTATGTAACTCCCATTTCCAAATGGGAGTTCTTGCATTAGACGAAGACTCCCATTGCCACCAAGAGAAGCCTCTACAGCAGGGCGACGAACCGGTCGACATCCAGACCCGCATGCCTCAGTATTCCCCGCAAGGTGCCGCGATCAAGTTCCGCATGGTCCGGCACGACCACCTGTGCGTATGGGTCCTGCCGACATAGAATAATATGGCTGCCCTTCTGCCGGAGCACCCGAAACCCAACCCGCTGCAACGCCTTCACGCATGCCCTTCCGCTTACCACCGGCAGATTACTCACAAGGCGATGATCTCGAGCAGATCTTCAGGAATGGGCCTGCACTGCTCCTGAAGAGTCTCGACATACAGGTTCATGGCTTCCCGGATATTGTCCAAGGCCTCTTCGCGGGTTCTTCCTTGGCTGATGCAGCCAGGCAGACTAGGACATTCCACTACCCAAAAGCCGTCTTCGCCGGGAAATAGGATTACCTTTCGCACCGCTCAGCTCCTTATGGCTTCATACTCCAGCTCGGTGAAATTATAGCACCACTATTGAGGCCGTCCCCAAAGAGTAACTCTCATTTCCAAATGGGAGTTCTTGCATTGGACGAAGACTCCCATTTGGAAATGGGAGTTACAGGAAGACCTGGAGGGCAGCGTCACAATTTCTTCGGTGGCTTTTGATATCCGTAGGGGCGGGGCTGGGTTATGCGTTCGATAAAGGGTACGAGCAGGTTGCCCAGCAGGATCGCGAAGACAATGCCGTGGGACAGCGGCGTGGCCTTGGTCAACACCACGGCGACGATACCGATTAACGCGCCGTAGACGTACATGCCGCGACGCGTGGCGGGCGACGTGACGGGGTCGGTGGCGATGAAAACGGCGCCGAGGACCAGCCCGCCGGAGAGCAATGTGGCCAGCGGGTTCGCGTGCATTCCTGGCTGCAGGACGGCGAAGGCAGAAGCGGTGATCAGCGCCGCAACGAGCGCCGCGACGGTGACGCGCCATTTCAGGAAGCTTCGCGCGGCCAGGAACGCGCCGCAGGCGAGGATGAGCAGGGCGGAGGTTTCGCCGATGCCGCCGGGGACGGTCCCAATCAGGTGCGCAAGAAGGCCCTTGGGCGCTGACGGATCCCAACCGCCCGCCGCCAGCGTGTTCGCGTAAGCCGAAACCGACGGCGTGGCCGTAAACGGCAGGGCAAGCGTGGACGGAATGAGCGCGGTCAGGCGGTTCGGCACGCCCGTGGGCACCAGCGTCGCCATGGCCGTTGGGAACACGGCCTGGAGGAACAGGCGGCCCACCAGCACCGGGTTAAACAGGGAAGCGCAGAAGCCTCCGAACAGCATCTTGCCGAGGGCAATGGCTATCACGCCGCCCAGGAACGCCATCCACAGGGGAAGCGCGGGGGGGAGGGTCAGCGCAAGCAGCACGCCGGTCGTCACGGCCGAATAGTCACCCAGTGTGACGGGGCGGTTCCAGGCGCGGCACACGGCGTACTCGGTCAGGACGCACGCGGCCACGGTCGTCGCCGTGACCAGCAGCGCGCTGAGTCCGAACAGGACATAGCCCAGCGCCACGAGCGGCAGCAACGCGTACAGCGTGTGCAGCATCAGCGTGTCCGATGTCAGGCGGCTCTTCAGGAAGGGGCCACTCATCGATTTCATCTCGGCGCTCGCAACGCTCATGATGCGGTCTTGCTCCTGCGCACCGCGCTTTTGGCCGCGCGGAATTCCTGGACCAGCGGAATGTTCGAGGGACACACGTAATTACAGCAACCGCACTCGATGCAGTCGAAGAGGAACAACTCTTTTGCCATCACTTCGGCATTGCCTTCGCGGGCGAATAGATGCAACTGCGAGGGGTTCAGATTCACGGGGCAGGTTTCGATGCATTCGCCGCATTTGATGCACGGGAGCGATTTGCCGTTCGCGCGGAACGGTTCATCGGCGGTGAGGGCCACAAGGCCGTTGAGGTTCTTCGTGACCGGCGCATCGGTGCGCGCGGCGACGATGCCGGCCATGGGACCGCCCAGCAGCACTTCGGTGGCCGTGTCGCGCAGGCCCGCCTGTTTGAGCAGGAACTGGATGGGCGTGCCGATGGGCACGAGGTAGTTGCCGGGCTTCTCGATGCCGGGGCCGGAGACCGTGACCACGCGGTCGATGATTCCGCCCAGGCGCGG